>WQYS01000476.1 GCA_009781125.1 Acidobacteriaceae bacterium
CAGCACAGGCCACGGCCAGCTCATCCAGCGGTGAACGCCGCCCATGCGCGCGATCAGTTCGTGCCCCGGCCGCAGGTACAGGTGATAGGTATTTGCCAGAATGATCCCAGCGCCCGTGCCCTCGTCGCCGAGCGTCTCGATGACTCCCTGCTCGACGGCCTTCACCGTAGCGGAGGTACCCACCGGCATAAACACAGGCGTTTGCACCTTGCCGTGAGGCAGCGACAGCACACCACGCCGCCCGCCGCTCGCGGCTGTATTCAGAATCTCGAAGCCAGTTCTCATCCTCTCGATTCTAGTTCTCGGTCGGTATTCTGTCCGCTGAATCGATAACCAGATATTGCACTGGAACCTTTTTCTCCGGGACAAGTTTCAGCACCAGCTGTTCTTGTAAAGCTACGAAGATAGACGGCTGGTCTGAGTTGGGATCATCCATTGGCGCATACTTCACCCTGATTTTGTAATTACCCGCTATTTGCGTCTTATCGATACATGGCTTTCCGATGATGCTCTCCATCATGTTTGCCAAGGTTGACATATCGGTATTTGAGAGCAATAGATCTCCAGGTATAAGTTGCATCAGACCGTCGGCCTTTTCTACTTTCGGCAGGTTCGGCTTTTTGCCGGGTATCGTGACAAGAGCATATCCAGAGACATACCTGGTCTCAACGTGCGCAACCAGGTGGAACCGGTCCTTCAACAGATTTCTCAGCATAACCTGGTGTTGCTTCCATGTCGCAAGTTTGTTGTCTTCTGTGACCGCTTCTACGGTATATGCCTGCGACTCCATCCACTTCGGTTGATTGAGGACGTGCTCTCCGCTACCGCCAATTCCATAGGCCATTTGCGCAAGTCCAACAAGGTTTATCCTTCGAATGTGAAATCGATCCCCGTCAAACGCGCTGCCCCCAGAGGTCGGCAACCAAGGGTCCTTCGGGTCCCACAGTCGGATGGATGCCGCACCGTAGCGGAGGTTCTCATCGATTGGCTTGTCGTTTTGGACAGCCGCGCCGCTCGTAGAGGTAGCCGGTGATTGCGATTGGCTTTGAGAAACTGTGCACGACATCAGAAAAATACAGGCAGCAAGATACACGACAAACAGCTTCACAGAATCTCCCCTTTGCAGATTCAACCATAGAATCACATTACTCTGCCGCGCGCAACGGTTCCGGCACGAACTCGCTCGACAGCATCTTTCCGTTGCCAGTCAGGTAGCAGGCGGCAATCTCAGGATGCTGTTCCTGAAGCAGAAGCAGCGTGCGGAAATCGAAGCTCAGCACCTCGACGCGCGACTGCATTCGGCTGCGGACAACCGCTCCGTACAGCGCATCCACAAACTCCTGCGGCTCTGCCGTGTGGTTTGCATCGTGGTGCGGGTCTCTGATGTCCTCCGGGATGGAGATGTTCTCAGGAAGAATCTTGGTCTCTACTTTGAAGCGCACGCGCCGGGCGTTGGCGGCTCTTTCCGCAGCCTGCGGATGTCCTGTGCCCGCACCGCAACCGTAGTAGTCCTCATAAAAACCCACGAACCGGAAAAGCTTTTCAAGATGAACGACTGAATAGGGGCTTATCAACCCCTCCTGAGCCGCGAATGCATCCGATACGGGCGAGAGTGACAGATCATTCCGTTGTTCCGGGCCGAAGTGAAGCCTGTCGCAGACAAACATCCTCTGCGCATCGGCGCAGGAAATATCGCGGACATAAACCTTGTCGGCAAGCGTGTAAGGCAAGCCATCCACCCTGCGGCACGACTCCGGGCTGAGGAACTGATCGTGCGAGAGCAGCGGAACTCCGTCAGCAGTAACGCCGATGTCCGTCTCCAGCGATGCGCACAGGGCATCGAGTCCTGCTTCAAACGCCGGGAGCGTATTTTCAGGCCGCAGGCCGCGCGCGCCGCGATGCCCGGCGACGTCGAACCGCCGGGTGTCCCGCTCCTGCTTCAGCACCTGCTGAAGCAGATCAGGCCGATCTGAGATGATTCCATCTACTTCCATGAGCAGAAGCGCGCGCATCCGCTCGGTACTGTTGACAGTCCACGGTACGACGCGCACGCCTTCAGCCTGCAACTCACCGAGCGGAACCTCGCCGCACAGAACCGTCTCCTCATACGGAAACAGCGCCGGGCGATGCACCGCTCCATGCGCCCGCGCATGGTTCCAGGCCTTTTCCATCAACTGCGTATAGGGGTTCTTCATGCGCATCTCAGAGCAACAGAATCTATTGGCATCAGGACTTCGACTTCTTCACGGCCTTCTTCTTCACAGTCTTCTTCATAGATGCAACCAGCGCCTTCCAGTCTGCTTCGGTTTGATTCGCGTAAACCTCCGCAAATTTAACGATGGCATCGTCGAAGCGAGCCGAGCCACCCAGATAGCCCGCGATCTCCAGACAGGCTCCCGAGCGCGCATGACCCCGCGCCAGCAACTCTCCGCAGACCTCGGCGTACTCGGTGAGGCCAGCCGCCTTCAGATCATCAACCTCAATCGTCGCCTTATGGTCGTTCAACTGACGCACAAGATAATCGCGCCCCTCAAGCGTCGTCCATCCCAGAAACGGATCCGACTGCACCTGCATGGCGCGCTCGCCTTCGACCACGCGCTTGCCCTGATGTTGTACGTGGTTCGCCTTCAGGTAAGGAGCATAGCCCGATTCCACCTCTTCCTTGATCTGCAGGAACAGCGGATCGTCAGGCCCATTGCCCTCCATGTAGACGCAGTAATCGCGCAGCCCCACCGACCCCGTGCCCACAACCTTGAACGCCACATCCACGGGCC
>WQYS01000477.1 GCA_009781125.1 Acidobacteriaceae bacterium
CGCGACGGCATGACTCTGGGCGAAGGCGCGGCCATGCTGGTGCTGGAGACGCTCGCCTCAGCCGAGGCACGCAGTGCTCCTATTTTGGGCGAGATCGTCGGCTTCGGCATGAGCGCCGACGCTGGACACATCGCCCAGCCCCAGATGGAAGGCGCTGCCTTAGCCATGCGCAAGGCTCTTGCAGACGCGGGCGCAACGCCGGACGAGGTAGGCTACATCAACGCCCACGGCACGGGAACGCAGGCCAACGACTCGACCGAAGCCGCAGCGATTCATCAGGTATTCGGCGCGCGCGCGGTAAAAATTCCTGTCAGCTCCACCAAGTCGCTGCACGGCCATGCCATCGGAGCCAGCGGCGCGCTCGAAGTGCTGGCCACGGTTCTGGCGTTTGAAGCAAAACAACTGCCCTACACCGCCGGAGTCGAAGCGGCTGATCCCAGTCTGAACCTCGACGTAATCGTTGGCGCGCCACGTGCCATCGATCTTGCGGCGTCACCGACTCCGATTGTCATCTCCAACTCGCTAGCGTTCGGCGGCCTCAATGCGGTTCTGGCTTTGCGGCCCTTCCGCTAGGTTCCCACAGCTTCCGCGGATTGACCGGCACGCATCGGCTTAAAAGATAATCGCAGACCAAGCGCCTGGGCGACCTTCATCACGGTTGCAAGGCTTGGATTCCCGTCGCCGGACAGAGCCTTATCCAATCCTTGACGGCTGATCCCGGCGTCACGGGCCAGTTGACTGAAGTTCCGGGCGCGCGCCACGTCTCCCAGCGCTGCTGCAATTAAAGAGGGGTCGCCGTCGTCCATCACGGCGTCAAGATACGCCGCAATGTCTTCCTCGGTCTTGAGGTAGTCCGCCGTATCGTAGCGGCTGAACTTCACGTCGATCATGGTTCCTCCTTCCATTGTCTTGCGATAGTCTTTGCCGCGGCTATGTCCTGTTGCTGGCTGCTCTTGTCGCCTCCGCAAAGCAGCACCACCACTACGGGACCGCGCCTCATAAAGTAGACGCGATAGCCAGCGCCGTGGTCGATCCTCATCTCCGATACGCCCTCGCCGACCGGCTTAACATCGCCTGGATTTCCCAGGCTCAAGCGCCGGATACGGACTTCAATCCTTGCACGGGCTTGCCGGTCACGAAGCCCGCTAAGCCAGCGGTCGAAGATGTCACTCTTAATGAGTTCAACCACATGCCAATTGTAGTTGGCAGAGCGAAAATGTCAACCACGGTTGGCAGGGCGGCCATATCTTCATGGCTTCATATCAGATGCACGCGGGATGCTACCCTCAAAGTTATGAAGATTCTTGTTCTAGGCGGCGGAGGCCGCGAACACGCGCTGGTATGGTCGCTGCTGCGATCTGATTCGGTTACTGAGGTCGTTTGCGCTCCGGGCAATGGAGGTATCGCCGCCATCGCACGTACTGCACCGGTCGACACAAACTCTCTTGCAGCGATGGTGGAGCTGGTCGAGCGCGAGCAGCCTGGCCTGACCGTCATCGGCCCCGAGGTCCCGCTCTCGCTGGGGCTGGTCGATGAGCTGGAACGCCGCAACCTGCGAGTCTTCGGGCCGACAAAGGCTGCCGCGCAGTTAGAGTCCAGCAAGGCCTTCGCCAAGGCTTTTATGCAGCGCCATTCGATTCCGACGGCGGCCTACGCTGCCTGCACCACGATGGAAGAGATTCGCGCCGCCCTGCCGCGCTTCCAGACGCCTGTAGTGGTGAAGGCATCGGGTCTGGCCGCCGGCAAAGGCGTGGTCATCTGCGAAACGCGCGAAGAGGCCGAAAGCACCGCCGCCGAAATGTTCTCAGGCGCGTTGCTCGGACAGAAGGAGACGGAAATCGTCCTTGAGGAGTTTCTCTCCGGCGAGGAGATATCCTTCTTCGCACTGTGCGACGGCACGCACGCCGTGCCCATCGCCGCCGCGCAGGATCACAAGCGCGTCGGCGAAGGCGATACCGGCCCCAACACCGGCGGCATGGGAGCTTACTCCACCGACAGCCTGCTCGACGCGGTCACGGCGCAGTGGATTACCGCGAACGTCGCCCAGAGGACCGTCGATGGCATGAGCGCCGAGGGCAGTCCGTTCAAGGGAATTCTTTTTATCGGGCTGATGATGACTGCCGAAGGTCCGAAGGTGCTGGAGTTCAACACCCGCTGGGGAGACCCCGAGACCGAGGCCATTGTTCTGCGTCTCGAAACCGGCGTTCTTGAGATGTTCCAGGCGGCCATCGACGGCACGGCGCAGAGCTTGAAGATTCGCCTGAAGCCAGGAGCCAGCGCCACGGTCATCGCTGCGAGCGGCGGTTATCCGGGGAAGTATGCGTCCGGCAAGATCATCCACGGAATTGAGCCCGCCGCAGGAGCAAATGCGGACGGCGTAGTGATCTTCCATGCTGGAACGAAGCTCAAGGACGGACAATTTGTCACTGCCGGAGGCCGCGTGCTTGCCGTCTCGGCCTCTGCCGCCGATTTGAAGACCGCACTCGACCGAATCTATGCGCGCCTGGGAACAATTTCCTTCGAGGACATGCATTACCGGCGTGATATCGGTCACCGGGCACTGAAGCCTGCAAAGATATAGGCCGTTCCAACAGCCCAATTACGGATATCATAGAGTTGATCGGGTTAAACCTGCGCCAATTCAGAAGAAGAAGGGATTTTTATGTCGAAGCTGTCCATCCGCGATGTAGACCTCACGAATAAACGCGTTCTCATTCGAGTCGATTTCAACGTTCCGCTGGCAGCCGACGGCGACGGCGGAGCGC
>WQYS01000478.1 GCA_009781125.1 Acidobacteriaceae bacterium
ATCAAAAAGCCCCACGGAGATCAAAAAAATGATCCAAAGCGGCTGCAGCCGGAGATTCCCTCTTGACTTCCGGCTTCCTACAGGTGGCACCCAAGACCACGCCTCAGGTGCCATACATCCTGTCCTGGTCCCCTTGTCACCCCGGCAGCACCCCCAGCGGCGGAGCGGCCGCAGAGTTAACCAGTTCCGACGGTGCTAATGCCGTGACACTCACTACCGCCGAATACCCCGATGTTCCTGCCGCCGTTACGGCGCGAACGCGATAGTAATATGTCGTGCCAGGCTCAACGGTGGTATCGCGGAATGCGTTGTAGACCACTGGCCCAAAGCTCTGCCAATTCCCGGTCAGAATCGTCAGGTCCGTCAGATCGACGAAGCCACTGCCGTCAAAATCGGCCAGTGTCCAGGGCGTCACCGACTGCTGCCATAAGCCCGTCAGGATTGTCAGGTCCGTCAGGTCCACGTAGCCGTCGTGATTAGCGTCGCCCGGCTTGATGGTGCTGCCGATCGTCGTCCACGTAACGCCATCCGTCGATCTTTCGATATAAGCGCCGGTCTGGTTCGGGAAAGGATCCCATGACAAATCGACCTGCGAAGGGGAAGTGCTCGTGGCGCTGAGCCCCGTCGGCACCGGCTGCGTCGGAGCGACCGCCGCCACGTCAAACGTTAACGTACGCATCGCAAAGCCGCCGTTGATCACTTGCAGCCGCAGTGTGTGAAAGCCGACCGACGCGATCGGCAGCTCGACCGTCAAGCACGCCGTCTCTCCGCCCGTGTCGGGAATGTTCAGCATGGTGAGTTCCCGGCCATCGAGGAAGACCTGCACGTCACACGCGTTACCGCTGGCGACGTTCAGTGTCAGCGTCGCATCGACGCCATCGACGCTTTTCAGCAGGTAGTCGTACGATGAGCCGGTCCCGACGTAGGATATTTCGCCGCCGGGTCCGATGTTTTGCCACTGATCGGCTATGTATGCACCGGCATCAAGCGCCAGCGTGCCGCCGGTCGCGGAACCTGGCAGCAATGTTCCCGCGGTCACCTCGGGCGGCGGCTGGTTGACGAACGCGGTGATTGCCGCGAATTTGTAGCCGGACAGATTGTAGATGTTCTCCGTCAGGCCCCAGGCGCCCCAGGTTCCGTACGCACCGGCCTCGTTGTAGTACATCACCTGTTCGATACCCGCCGCGTACATGTCGGTCAGATATTCGTTGATGATTTCGCCCATGCGTGGATCGTAATTGGCGGGGAGTTTTGCGGTGAGGTAATTGCCGCCGGTGTCGCCTTCGATGTCCAGTCCGCCTTCGTAGGTCAGGTGCTTCAGGCCGTAATAGGCGGCCAGTGCGGTGTATTGTTCTGCCGCCTGCACGAGGGCCGGGAGGTTGTTCTGCAGGGCCGTGATCACTTGATCCACCGTCAGCGACGGATCGTTGCTGGCGGAACCGAGGTTCAGATACGGTGCTCCGGCGATGGCGTAAATCGTATCGCTTGGCGCTCCGTAAAAGTGCTCCATGAAATTGAGCTGATCCCGCAGCACATACGGAAATCCAATCTGGCTCGCCAGCACCGGACGGATCGTGTCATTGATCGCCGCCTGGCCGTAAACGTCGGCAAACAGCGAGACGTCGTGCTCCAACTGCACCACGATCCGCCGCCATGCATAGTCCCACGTGTTGTCGCAATGGTCGTAATTCAGCACCGACGGATCGGCGGCCACATCCGCCTGTGCCGCGTCGTAGTTCCAACCTGCCTGCTGGAAGCCGCCGTTCCAGACTTCGTTGGAATATTCGAGGTAGACGGAGATGCCGGGATTCAGGGTGTTCTTCAGCAGCGTCGCCAGTTGCGTCACGTAATCGTCGTTGGCCTGCGACGGGATGTTGATCCACATGTCCTTGCCGGTGGCGTTCGCCAGGTCGATGGCATACTCCCAGGCCACGCCCGTGTCAGCGCTCTGCAGCGGGGCCGTCGGCAGCGTGCGATCCGACCACTCCACAATCGGATTGTCGTTCGTCCGGGTAAAATCCATGAATCGCAATGTCTGAAAATCCTGTAGCGACGCTAAAAACGCATCCGTGAACTCCTGCGCCGTGTCAGCCGCGTAACCAGGACGGATGAGCTTGATATCCTTCAGTCCCTCATCGGTATCAGTGAACTTCAGGTAAATATTCGTCGCGTCCGGCCCGACGATCACGTCCGCCGTGGTGATATTGGTCGTGGGATCGTAATTCAGGTTCGAGACGGTCACCTGGCTCGCTCCCGTGGGGGAGATATCCGCTTTGCCCACCGCGGAGAGGTGATACGTTCCTGCGATCGACGGGAAATCCTGCTGCGACAGATCCGGCGTATTGACGGTCAAAATGACGCAGCCAAAGTCCCCCGTCGGCCAACCGTCCGGCCCCACCGCCGCCGACTCGTCCCACGGCGTGTCGGGCGATCCGAACGCCCTGGCACTCTTCATCGCATCAACAAACATGAACGATCGTTGCCAGTCGTAGACGCCTTCGATGTTCACGCCCAGCGGTGTGGCTGTCGAGAGCAGCGCTCGCGGTTCGAGTTGTTCAAGAAATGCACAGTAATGGCGGTGGGTTCTGCCCTGCCGACGCCGACGCCGAATCTGAGCCACGTTGCATCTCCGTAATCGCATTGAACCTGCTCTGTCTCAACCCTCCACCATTTGGCCATCAGAGCCGCGACCGTAAGGGAGCGACAGGCTTTATCTCCGCATTGTCGCACGGGTCGCTCCCTTACGGTCGCGGCTCTGATAGAG
>WQYS01000479.1 GCA_009781125.1 Acidobacteriaceae bacterium
CGTGATGCACATGCGCCAGTCCACGCTGAAGCGGTTTCTGCGGCTGGCTCGTTTTGACCAGCATTTGGAGCTTCACCGCATCGACTGTCTCTCTGCGCACGGCAATCTCGCGCTCTACAACTTTGCCAAAGAGCAGTACGAGCAGACGGAGCCGGCGGAGATTCATCCCAAGCTGCTGGTCACGGGGAGCGAGCTGATCGCTGCCGGATATCGTCCGGGGCCGAAGTTCAAACAGATGCTAGAAGCCGCCGAGGACGCGCAACTGGAAGGCGCCGTCTCCACGCCGGACGAAGCGCTCTCGCTCGTCCGTGAGCGTTTCGGCAAGCCCCGCGGTGCATAGCGTATTGAACGCCAACGGCTTCGAATACTAAAGTCTGTAGACGGTGGGTCTCTCTCCAACGATGATCAGAATGTGGCTGACATGAACGAAATTCTCGGACAGGTCATTGCCCACCTTCGGCAGGATATTGGATTTTCGCAAGAGAAGTTGGCGGAAAAAGCGGCCATCCACAGGACTTACATTAGTCAGATCGAACGAGGCATAAAGTCACCAACTCTGACGGTGCTCGACAGGCTTTCTAAGGCTCTCAAGACAAAACCAAGCCAAATCCTCCGAATGGTCGAGGAGGATTCGAGTGAAATACATTCTAAAAAACGATTTTAAGATCAATGTTGGATTTGACGTGACAGCCGATTACGTTATTGAGTCTATTCAACTCACCAACAAAATGCTCCACGATCTCCCTTCAACGCTCTATCGGAGTATTGACTACAAGACCACGAGTGCAATTGTCGGTGCTGTATTCTGTGATCGCATGGCAAGCAAAGCCGATTGTATAGTCAATCCAATTGAAAAAGGCCATCCAGATTTGATCGGTAAAGAAGGTGCAGACTGTACTGAAGAGGAGTTGAGGAACTATCTCGATGGCCTTGAAATCAAGGCGACCGTAGGCAATATCGAAAAAGGAGCTAATCTTCGTGCTGGTGAATCAAGAATCGAAAAACTAGAGGGGATCACTTGGCAAGCTCACCATCGCGAGGTAAAGAAGCTTCTTGGCCTTGTTTGGGACTTTGTCTCATGCGGTCATGTGTTTAATTACCCTGTGGTTACGGGTGTATTTTGTGCAACTGATCTTGTTGTCGAAGACTGGGGTAAGATAAGTGGAACTGAGGGGCGGAATACAAAAGTTTCTGGAATGAGAAGCAGCGGGAAAGCTAAGATGGGGACTGGCTGGGTTGTACTTATTGCGATCGATAAATATGTCGAAGCCTACTCAAAAATTCTAGGGTTCAAACGCTCTGACTTATCGCAGATTCCGCCCGTGTAGCCGAAAAAAGCGGCAACTGCCTTTTTAGATTTCCTTCGCGGTAGAAGACCACTTCTTTACTTAGTTTTCCTGCGACCCCTGGAAGTGTCAACAAAGGTCTGAAGGGAAGATAATCCCCAAAAGCCCCTTCACAGCAAATGATCTCACCGCGCCGGGCAAGAACCCAAGCAGCAAGCTGCTCGTAATCCAGCGAATCGCTACCATGGTTATACCCTGTGCCAGGCTCGGACTTGTATGGCGGATCAATAAACCACGTAGCTTCAATAGCTGGAGCAAGTGTATAGTCTCCGCAGATAAGCTCCCAATGCTTAACTTTGTGAAGACTCGCGGCCATAACACGCTTACTTATTTCCCAGTTTCGTTCGAGAACAGGGGTTACTTTAATCGTTTTGTACTTAAAAGCCATCTTCGTTGCTGCATGGACAATATGCAAGAATTCGGAACTCTTTTCGCCTACTCGAAGATCCGGCAATGCTGAAACCTGTTCTGGAGTAGCGCGGTGAATCAGCCAATCCCATATCTCCGCAACTCGACAATCCTTCTCAACCAAAATGACCCGGTGCTTCCAGTGGTCGCCAAATAGCGCGTATGATGCAGCGCCAGCAAAAGGTTCAATGATTGTCTTATACGAGGGCGCGGGATAATGACGAGCGATCTGTTTTTTCCTGCCGTAGTAGTAAAACATCAGCGCAACCCTTCAAATTATTACGATACACCGGCAGGTGGATATCTGCTTGACTGCAACGGATACGTCAACGAGTACCGTTCCTGCAATTGTCCTGCACCACAAGTCCGATATCTCCCTCATAATCTGGCCGGCCCAATCTTGCCGGAAAAATATGCGCGCGGGCGTTTGCCGTGTGCGGATTCAGCCGCTACACTTTAACTGCGGACGTAAATCCGACCACAAATCATGAAAATTCACGAATATCAGGCAAAAGAGATTCTGCGGAAGTATAACGTTCCAGTGCCCGCGGGCGAAGAGGTCGCGACCCTGGAAGAAGCAGATAGAGCTGCGAAGAACCTGTTTGATAAGGGCAACGCAGTGGTAGTAGTGAAGGCGCAGATCCACGCCGGAGGCCGCGGAAAGGGTGGCGGCGTCAAGGTCGTGAAGACTCTCGCCGACGCGCAGGCCGCCGCCAAGGCGATTCTGGGCATGCAACTCGTCACCCACCAGACCGGACCTCAGGGACAGAAGGTTCAGCGCCTGCTCATCGAAGAAGGCTCGGCCATCGACCGCGAGCTTTATCTGGGAATCGTGCTCGACCGCGCCATCGGACGCCTGGTCTTCATGGCCTCGCAGGCTGGCGGCATGGAGATCGAAGAAGTCGCAGCCAAGACCCCCGAAAAAATCTACAAGGAAGTCATCGACCCGGCCATGGGTCTGCAACCCTTCCAGGCGCGCCGTCTGGCCTTCAAGCTGGAGCTGAAG
>WQYS01000480.1 GCA_009781125.1 Acidobacteriaceae bacterium
CCCGGCACGAGCGCCAGCCTGCAAGTAAAGGAACGCCGCAACTTCGCGCAGGTCTACCGCCTGATCGATACCAACGACTCGCAATTGACCCTGATTCTCCAGAACGCCAAGGCCAGTCCGGCGTTGATGCAGAAGCTGGAGCCGGTCCTGGCCGCCAAGCGAAACCTCACGGAGCTCAACCGTCAGATGATGGTGAAAAAACTGTCTATAGACGGAATTGTGGAGGACCAGAAGCGTCTGCGTGACAACCTCTCGGCTCTCAAAGGGAGCGCCGAGGAGCGCGACCTCGCCCGCCGCTATACCCAGGAACTCAACCGGCAGGAGGACGCGCTGGCCGCTCTACGCAAGGATCAGGACGCGCTCAGCCAGCAGCAACAGGCCGCTCAGCAGAACCTGGCAGACTTAATCGAAAACCTCAACATTGAAGAGCAACTATAAGAAAACAAAACCACACACAGCCACAACGAGCGCCGAAGGCGCGTCCTATACCAGCCCAGGGCGAAGCCCTGGGTAGATGTCAATAAATGAGATATAAAGGGCTGAAGAGGACACGCTTTCCTGGGGCTTCGCCCCAGGCTGGTATTAGGACGCGCCTTTGGCGCTGGCTCACTCCGAATCACGCCCCAAATCGCACTAACATCTGCGTTAGTTTCACTCATATTTAATAAAAATGGTTGACACGATGGCGTTAAGTGCCGTATCTTAGCAATCAGAAGGCCTGAGTGCTAACCAGACGCCGGAACTGCTTTGCGGTCATCAGTCTGGAGCCGCTCGGGCTGCACGGACGAGAAAGTTCAGTTAGTCCACAAACATTTGTACATCAGGAGAAGGAAACAATGGCGAAGACATCGTTTACACCGCTGCACGACCGCATACTGGTTCAGCGGGTCGAGGAGAGCGAGAGCGTCCGCGGCGGAATTATCATTCCCGACTCGGCCAAAGAGAAGCCCCAGCAGGGCAAGGTGATTGCGGTCGGCAAAGGCAAGTCGAACGACGAGGGCAAGGTGTTCCCGCTCGATGTTAAGGCTGGCGACAGCATTCTCTTCGGCAAGTATTCGGGCACGGAGATCAAGCTCGACAGCGAAGAGTATCTGATCATGCGCGAGGAAGAGGTCCTCGGCATCCTTAAGTAATTGCCCAATAAAGATTCCAGAACCAAAACATTTGATCGGCCAGGCGCCGATGACAGGAGTTAGCAAATGGCAAAGCAGATTCTGCATGGAGAAGATTCGCGTCAGGCGATTTTGCGTGGAGTCAACACGCTGGCCGACGCCGTGAAGGTGACACTCGGTCCCAAGGGCCGCAACGTCGTCATTGAGAAGAAGTTCGGCTCGCCCACCATCACCAAGGACGGCGTGACCGTCGCCAAGGAGATCGAGCTCCCCAACGGGCTGGAGAACATGGGCGCGCAGATGGTGAAGGAGGTTGCCTCCAAGACCTCTGACGTAGCCGGAGACGGCACCACCACCGCGACCGTTCTGGCGCAGGCGATCTACCGCGAAGGCGTGAAGACTGTTGCCGCTGGCGCGAACCCGATGGCGCTGAAGCGCGGCATCGACAAGGCCGTCGAGGCCATCGTGGGCAAGCGCGATGAGAACGGCAACGTGACGGGCGGCTCGCTGAGCAAGCTGTCGAAGCCGGTCTCGGGCGCGATGATCGCGCAGGTGGGCACCATCTCGGCCAACTCGGACGAGCAGATCGGCACCATCATCGCCGAAGCCATGAAGAAGGTCGGCAAGGACGGTGTCATCACCGTCGAAGAGTCGCGCACCATGGAGACGCAGCTTGAGGTGGTCGAGGGAATGCAGTTCGACCGCGGCTATCTGTCGCCCTACTTCGTGACCGACGCCGAGCGCATGGAAGCCGCTCTGGAGAACCCCTACATCCTGATCTACGAGAAGAAGATCTCGTCGATGAAGGACCTTCTGCCGCTGCTGGAATCGATTGCTCGCACGGCCAAGCCGCTGGTGATCATCGCTGAGGATGTCGACGGCGAAGCGCTGGCCACGCTGGTCGTCAACAAGCTGCGCGGCACGCTGAACGTGGCTGCGGTGAAGGCTCCCGGCTTCGGAGACCGCCGCAAGGCGATGCTGCAGGATATCGCCATCCTGACCGGCGGCAAGGCGATCACCGAAGACCTCGGCATCAAGCTCGAGGGCGTGAAGATCGAGGACCTGGGCACGGCCAAGCGCGTCACCATCGACAAGGACAACACCACCATCGTCGACGGCGGCGGCAAGGACACCGAGATCGAGGGCCGCGTGAAGGAGATTCGCGCGCAGGTCGAGAAGACCACCTCGGACTACGACCGCGAGAAGTTGCAGGAGCGGTTGGCCAAGCTGGTGGGCGGCGTTGCCGTCATCAAGGTCGGCGCGGCCACCGAGACCGAGATGAAGGAGAAGAAGGCTCGCGTCGAGGACGCCATGCACGCCACGCGCGCTGCAGTGGAGGAAGGCATCGTTCCGGGCGGCGGCGTGGCGCTGGTGCGCTCGTGCGATGCAGTGGACGAGGTCATCAAGGGCCTCGAAGGCGACGAGAAGATCGGAGCCTCGATTGTCCGCCGCGCGCTCGAAGAGCCGCTGCGCATGATCGTCTCCAACGCGGGCGAAGAGGGAGCCGTGGTGATCGGCAAGATTCACGACTCCAAGGAAGTGAACTTCGGCTACAACGCCGGCACCGGCGTCTACGAGGACCTGGTGAAGGCCGGCGTCATCGACCCGACCAAGGTCACGCGCACGGCGTTGCAGAACGC
>WQYS01000481.1 GCA_009781125.1 Acidobacteriaceae bacterium
ATCTCCTGCTGCTGCTGCATGGAGGTGTGTCCGCAGTTCAACGACGTGACCAACTTCGTCGGCGCGGCCACGATCGCTCAGGCAAAGCTCTTCAACATGGACCCGTCAGGAGCGGTGCTCAAAGAAGAACGCCTGCGCGCGCTCGCCGGAGAAGGAGGCATTCAGGAGTGCGGCTTCGCGCAGAACTGCATCCAGGCCTGCCCCAAGGAGCTTCCTCTCACCGAAGCCATCAGCGACCTGGGTCGCGATGTCTTCGTCCAGCAGGTCAAGGACCTCTTCACTCGGTAACACTGGTGCAGAGAATGTTGTCCAGCAAGGGAATCTTCAACATACATGACCTTCGGCTGGGTACACTCTCCAACCGAAGGTCATGTGTTGTGGTAACATTCTTACAACTCTTTAAGAACTTGAGCTAGAATAGCTATCGCTATTCTGACTAACAACTTATAGTTCATTACGCCTCCTAAAGTTTTAAGCTCAGCCAGTAACATAAAATATGTATATCTACAGCAATATGTTTATCTACGGCTGTCAAGTAGTAATGTTACCAACGCATTTTGCAGATGTCAAGCAAGAAATTGCATTGCATCGACAATGATCTCTCTATCCTGCGAGGGTCGGCGTCCTTTGCAGTGACCTTTATTAAGCCACGAGAGCACGTGTGCATCTAGGCGGGCCGCCAATTACTTCTTTTTCCGGAGGCTATGCCGTCGTCACCTTATTGAGGAAACTTTTGTCATGCGGAAGAATATCCATGTAGTTAATGTCGGCGTCGCGGGCGCAGTCAGTTCTCACCCGGTACTTTTGATGGATTTTTCTCATAACAGATCAGCCTAAACTTCGCGTCTGCCTTCGAGAGCGCGTAGCAGGGTGACTTCGTCTGCGTACTCGATGTCGCTTCCAGCCGGGACTCCTGTGGCAATGCGTGTCACTTTGACCTCTGGATATGCTTGGCGAATCTCTTCTGTCAGGTGACGCGCAGTAGCCTCGCCTTCCGTGGTGGGCGAGGTTGCAAGGATTACCTCGTTGACCTCGGGCAGCCGAGTCATTAGATTGCCTATGCGCAGTTGCTCCGGGCCTACTCCTCCTATCGGAGAGAGTGTTCCGTGCAGCACATGATAAACACCGGCGTAGCTGCGAGTCTTTTCGATAGCCGCAATGTTGGTGGGTTCCTCGACCACGCAGACCATGCGCTGATCGCGCGTCGGGTTCGAGCAGTAGATGCAGGGGTCGATGTCGGTAATGTTGTTGCACACCGAACAGAGCCGCAGATGCGCCTTCAACTCGCGGATCGCCGAAGCCAGAGCCTCGGCATCTTCAGGCGACGAGCGCAGAATGTGAAACGCCAGCCGCTGCGCGCTGCGGGTTCCGATGCCGGGCAGCTTGCGCAGCTCGTCGATGAGACGGCTCATCGGAGCGGCGAATCGCTGCTGCATCAGCGCAATCCCGGAAGGTTGGGCAGGCCGAGCGCGCTCATCATGCCTGACATGGTGGACTTCATCGCCTCATCGACGCGGCGGCCCGCTTCATTGACCGCCGCCACGATAAGGTCTTCGAGCAGCTCCAGATCGCTGCCCGCGCTGCCGATAGCCGAGGGGTCGATCTTGAGGCTCTGAATCTCCTTCTTGCCGTTCATCTTCACGGTGACGACACCGCCGCCGCTGGACGCTTCGACGATGGTCTCGGCGAGCTTGCGCTCCATCTGCTCTTGCAGCTCGCGCGCCTGCCCCATCATCTCCTTCATCTTCGACAGGTCGAGATCCATGGCTCCTCTTTGTCTCCGCTCCGATTATAGAGCGGGCTTACAGCCCTTGATCCGCGTTTGGGCATTTTACCCAGGGCTTCGCCCTGGGCTGGTATAGAGCGCGCCTTCGGCGCTCTGGTATAAGACACGCCTTTGGCGCTCTTCATTTTTGCTTGTCATCCCGCAGGGATCTGCTTTTCGTTCTTAGATCGGCCCAAAGTTTTGGGCAACCAAGGCAAAAAGCAGATCCCTACGGGATGACAAAAAAGGATTGTTGCGGCTAGGTTGTCTCCTCCAGCGTGGTTCCCGTCATCTGATCCGGCTTCTTCAGGTGAAGCAGTTCGAGGATCGTCGGCGAGATGTCCCGCAGCGAGCCGCCCGGCCTGAGGATGGCATGGTGATTGGGATTGATGTCCGCGCCCACCATAATGACCGGCACCGGATTGGTCGTATGCGCGGTCTGCGGGCCTCCGGTTGCCGGATCGATCAACTGCTCGGCGTTGCCGTGGTCGGCGGTGACGATCCAGATGCCGTCGCGCTGCCTGACCGCGTCGTAGATGCGCTTCAACTCGGTGTCGATCGTCTCCACGGCCTTGATCGTAGGCTCGATCATGCCCGAGTGGCCCACCATGTCGGCGTTGGCGAAGTTCATGATGATGACGTCGAAGGCTGTGTCGTTGACGGCCTTCACAACGGCGTCGGCGACGCCCGCGGCGCTCATCTCGGGCGCAAGGTCGTAGGTGGCCACCTTCGGCGATTGAATCAGGACACGGTCCTCGCCGGGAAACGGCTTCTCGATGCCGCCGTTGAAGAAGTAGGTGACGTGCGCGTACTTCTCCGTCTCGGCGACGCGGAGGTTGCGCAGATTGGCCTGCGCCATCACGTCGGCAAGCAGGTTGTCCATCGACTCCGGCGGAAAGGCCAGAGGCAGGCGGAAGTGTGAATCGTACTCCGTCATGCAGACGTAGTGGATGTTCTTCGGAGCCTCGTTGCGCGGAATGGCCGC
>WQYS01000482.1 GCA_009781125.1 Acidobacteriaceae bacterium
CGCCACCACGCTCAGCGCGTCGCCATCGACGCCGTGGCGGGTGAAGTTCTTATGCAGCACGACGGCGGCCACGACCGCCGCCAGCCACAGCAGCAGTCCGAATGTGCCCAGCTGCATCGGGCCGATGTGAATGTAAGGAAACATATGCCTCGCTTTCTTAAAAGTATAGGCGACGGCGGGAGGATCTTTCGACGGGTTTGGATTTGAACAGTCTTTTCCGCTACTCTCGGAGTATGTCCCCAACTTCGGCTGCTTCGGTCTTCCCTTCGCCGGAAATCATGCGGGTTCTCTTCACCAAAGAGCAGATTGCCAGCCGCGTGCGCGAGCTCGGAGCCGGGATCTCGGCGGATTATGCTGGTAAATCTGTGGTTCTGATCGGAGTGCTGAAGGGCGCGGCAGTATTTCTTTCCGACCTGGCCCGGTCCATTGAGGTAGACAATACCTTCGATTTTGTCTCCGTCTCCAGCTATGGCCGCGCGCGCGTCAGTTCGGGAGCCGTCAAGCTCATCAAGGACATCGACAATTCCATTGAAGCGAAACACGTGCTTCTGGTCGAGGACATCCTCGACACCGGTCTGACGCTGAGCTATCTGCGCGGCCTGATGCTTCAGCACCGGCCCGCGTCGCTGAAGATCGTCGCCTGCCTCGACAAGCCGGAGCAGCGTCTGGTTCCCATCGAAGCCGATTATGTCGCCTTCAAGATTCCCAACCAGTTTGTCGTCGGCTACGGATTGGACTACGCCGAGCGCTATCGCGGGTTGGCCGATATCCGTGTCTTTCCGGAAGACGTAGAGCTGGTTTAATCAGCGGCAGAGCTGTCGATAACCGCCCGCACATCCTTCAACGTTACGACCATGAGAGCAGGATGGCCCGGACACTCCGTAAAGCCGAGCCTGCGGTAGAACGCGCGTGCGCCGTCCGATATCGGATGCACGGCGATGCCCCGAATTCCAATGGTGTCGGCAGCGTTGGAGACACGCAGTGCGGCGTCCTTAAATAGGCCTCTGCCGACGCCTCGCCGTGCCAGCGACAGATCGACCGCCAGACGGCCCAGCATCACCACGGGCACCGGGTCCGGCATGTTGCGGCGAAACCGGCCCGGCAGTCCGTCGAGACTCACAGAGCCGGAGGCCAGCGCATAATACCCCAGCACCTTGCTGTCTTCGCAGACTACAAACGTGCGGCTGGCGCCTTCGGCCTGATTAGCGCGGGCGCGTTTTTTCAGCCATTCATCGAGCGAGACCTCACCCGAGTGAAAATCTTCAACCTCATGATGACTTGCCAGAGGAACCGGCGCGGACAAGGTCATCCGCTACTCCCACGGAGCCTTCGTGAGCAGGCTTCTGCGCAGGAGCTGGTTCGGCTGCGCCGGAGCGTCCAGTAGCTTGAGAAATTCGGCAAAGGCTGCCGGGGAAAACCGCACCTGCGTCTGATCGAGCAGCGTTGTATGCGCCGCCTGTCGCGCCGCATCCAGCATGAAATCGGTGCGGTTCTTGCCGGTGATCTCTGCCGCCTGATCGATCAGGTCACGAAGTTCGGGACGAATGCGCATATTCAGCGCGGCGCGCTTCTCGACCCTCTTCTTGGGGCGATTTGCCGTTGTGCGGCGGATGCGAGGTTCAACTACGGCGGCCATGACAATTCTCCTACGATTTGGAGTGTATCAAATCGTAAAGACATTGTCATTACGCATGGCCGGAGTTTGCTCTACTCGACCGGCAACTTCGCTCTGTATCCATCCCTGGCGATGACGGAGTACTTCTGCGGCTTGTGCTTCTCGTCCACGATCTGCAGCGGCTTGCCTTCGGGGTCCACCAGCGTCACCTTGATTCTGCGGTAGCTGCCGTCGTTCCTGTCGTTGGTGGGCCGGTAGGTGAGCACGTACTGGTTGCGGATCGAGTTGTTGATCTGCGCGAAGTCGTCGCGCAGCTCGCCCTGGAAGATCGGATAGAAGCTCAGCCCGCCAGTCATCTGGGCGAAGGTCTTCATCTGGTTCTGAGCCTGTAGAAAATCCATCTCCCGCAGGCCGCCGCCCATTCCCCTGGACTGGGAGAGCTCGTTCAGCAAGGCTCCGGTGCCTATGGTGAAGATGGTCACGTCGGGAGTGGCCTTGATCTTGGCCAGCATCTTGTCGAGCGTGATCTTGGAGAAGGTATCGCGGCCCGATCCGATCAGCACGATGTACTTGCGCCCGTCGATGCGGCTGACGCGGTCCAGCGTCTCGTAGAGCGCGTCGAAAAGGTTCGTATCGGAGAAGCCCGGAATCATCAGCGAGCTGATCGCCTCGGCGACGATCTGCTTGTTGTTGGTGAAGTCGGTCAGGACGCGGGTCTTCAGATCGTAGGTCACCACGGCGATGTAGTCGTCCGGGCGCAGCGTGTTGTAGAAGCTGGCCGAGGCGTTCAGCATGTCGTTGGCCTTGTAGTACCAGTAGCCGTTGGCGGCGAACTCCAACAGCATCACGGCGGTGATGGGAGTCTGCGTCAGGCGTACGCTGGTGATGGTCTGCGGAACGCCGTCTTCGAGAACCTTGAAGTTGCCCGCCTTGAGGCCGGGGACGAACTGGTGTGTCTTGTCGAGGATCACGTTGACGTCGAGATTGACCATGGGCACGTCAACGCGCAGCGAGTAGGTCTCGTTGTTGGGATTCTTTATCTTGGGCTCGGCAGGGGCGGGCGGCGGCGGCTCGGCGGCTTCCTTCTTTTTCTTGATGACGATAGGGCCGTTGTCGGTCGCCGGGCCTGC
>WQYS01000483.1 GCA_009781125.1 Acidobacteriaceae bacterium
ACATTCTCGCCCGAGCCTTCAGCCAGACAGCCGTTGACATCCAGCCCGATGCCCTCGGAGTAGCCGTTGATCTGTGCCTCCATATTGATGAGTTGCGAGTTCATGTAGTTGGCGCCGGACTTGGCCAGCGAGGGCATGGTATTGGGAGCCAGCTTCGACCACGACGAAACGCAGACATCGGCTCCGTCGTCGCCCGCAACGTACTTGCCCCAGGGGAAGTTGGCGATATAGATGTCAACCGGGTTTTGCATCGGATTGACGCCCACCTCTCCGTATCCGCGGAAGGCGATGGGGCGGATGTAGCAGGGCGCGACATTATTCGCTTCGACAAGACTGACAACCGCGGCGCAGAGCTGATCGAGCGTGTAGGCGATGGGCATGCGATAGATCTTGGCCGAATCGAGCAGCCGTTGCATGTGCTCGCGCAGGCGGAAGACGCCGGCCCCTTTGGGCTGCGCGTAGCAGCGGATGCCTTCAAAGACGCTGGAGCCGTAGTGAACGACGTGGCTCATGACGTGAATCTGGGCTTTGTCCCAGGGGATGAGCTTTCCGTTGTGCCAGATGTTCGCTGTCGGCTGAATGGGCATGTGAAGACTCCTTTGCGTAAACGTCCATTATAACGGGTCCGGCAGCAAAGCCGCTCACTCGGCCCTGCGTCTGGCTGCAAGATGGTCGTGCATCTGTTGATCAATTGACATGCCTTTCATAGGCAGATTAGCGTTGATTTAATTCTTGGAATTAACTAAGACGTCCCGGAGTGAGCAAGGGAATGAATCGTCGAAAGTTTGTAGGCTTGATGGGAATGGGGATTACTGGCGGACTCAGCAAGCCGGCTTTTGCGGGATTCTTTCAGGCCAATCATACTTCTCAAGGACGCGGACTGAAGAAAGCCTATGGCTCCGGCCATTTTGGCGAGTGGATTACAGACCAGTTCGGGCTTCCCGCTTACCGATACACGTGCGACCAGCTTACTGACCCGCGCGCGCTGAGTACGACCCACAAGGAATTTATGGCTCCGAATAATCATCTGCATCTGGTGGGCAATGACCGCGTCTGCGCGGTGGCGTCTAACTTCGGGCATGTGCAGGTGCGGCAGGATGAAGGCTCACCCAAATATCTGAACGACTATCTCCCGGAGGAGAACCGCTATGGCGGAGGCATCGGCTGGCTGACGGATGGCAGCGAGGTGCTAAGCACCTACTATCACGGCGGACCAGAGCCGATGGAGCGGGTACTGGGCGAAGGATATCTCCGCAAGACTGCGCGCAGCAAAAAGTACACGGTTGAACAGACGATCTTTGCGCCCTATGGCGACGATCCGGTCCTGATTTCGTTCGCAAAGATCACCAACCATGGCCCCGAAACAGCAAATCTGCGATGGGTTGAGTACTGGGGTTGCAACAACTATCAGTTTTCGAATGGGCAGAATGCAGCAGATCGCCGACGCCTTGCCGAGCGCTTTGAGCATGAATTTCAGGTGACGGCTGGCGGCCGTGGACTCATTGAGAAACAACGGTTTCATGGGTATACCGACGGACAGAAGCAAATCCGGGAAAAGCTCAAGAAGCCCATTCCCGGCGCTTCGTACGAAGACCTCAATCCCCCGGCGACCTTTCTCGTTTCGCTGGATGAGCCTGTGGAAACTTATGCTACCGACGCGGTTGCGTTCTTTGGCGGCGGTGGTGTACTTAATCCTTCGGGACTCAAAGCTAAGCTGGCGAACACTCTGAGCGCGAGAGGGAGCGAAAGCGCACACCTGATCGAGCGCTCCTTCGCTTTACAGCCGAAGCAGTCGCGTACGGTGGCGTTTCTTTATGGATACCTTCCCGAAGGATTCGAGCTGGATGCCCTGATCGCCCGCTACAGCGACGACCCCGGTGCGGCGCTGGAAAGGTCCTCTGCCCGCTGGAAGACCGAAGGCGTGCGCTTCAGCACGGCCGGCGAACCATGGGTAGAGCGCGAGGTCTCATGGCATAACTACTATCTCCGCGGAGCGCTTACGTACGATAGCTTTTTCCGCGAACACATCATCTCGCAGGGCTGTGTCTACCAGTACGTATGGGGATTTCAGGGCGCGGCGCGCGATCCGCTGCAACATGTTCTGCCCTTTATCTTCTCCGACGCTTCCATTGTGAAGCAGGTGGTCCGCTATACGCTGAAAGAGATCCAGCCTGACGGGTCTCTGCCTTACGGGATTGTCGGTTCGAGCGTGCCCACACTCAGCGATGTTGTGCCCTCGGACCAGGAGATGTGGCTGCTCTGGGCGCTTAGCGAATACGTTCTGGCGACGCGCGACACGGCGTTCCTCAAAGAGAAGATTTCCCTCTACGGGCAACCTGATTCCATCTGGACTGTGGCGGAACTTGCCGGGCGCATGTTCCGGCATCTTGTTGATGTCATCGGCGTGGGCGAACACGGGATGCTGCGTTTTCAGACGAACGACTGGAACGACGCGCTCATTGGCAATGAGGTTCCCGAAGCGCAAAGAGCCGAGGCCAGGGAGAAAGGCGAATCCTCTCTTAACTCGGCCATGGCCTGCTATGTATTAGCTCACTACGCGCGGTTGCTGAGCTATGTCGGAGATACAAAAACGGCCGAAGAAGCCCGCGCCAAAGCCGAGGCGCAGCAGACGGCTCTGCGCGCGCAGTGGACGGGACTCTGGTTCAGGAGAGCCTGGCTGGGTCCGCAGCGGGGCTGGCTGGGCGACAAGCATCTCTGGCTTGAGCCTCAGCCGTGGGCCAT
>WQYS01000484.1 GCA_009781125.1 Acidobacteriaceae bacterium
ATAGTCTTCAGATGAAGAAGATCGCTATTCTTGGCTCGACGGGCTCCATAGGGAAGTCCACGCTATCCATCTGCGAAACCTTTCCTGACCGCTACCTGCCCATCTCGCTTGCGGCAGGAAAAAATATCGACGCGGCCTTCGAGCAGTGTTCTCGCTGGCGTCCACAGGTCGTTTCCCTGGCTACGGAGCAGCTTGCCGACGAGCTTCGCAGCCGTCTGAAAGCTGCTGGAGTTACAGGGGTTGAGGTCGTTCATGGTTCAGCGGGAACGGTCCGTGTCGCCACCTTGCCGGAGGTTGATTTTGTCGTCTCCGCCATTGTGGGAGTCGCCGGACTTGAAGCAACCTACGCTGCCGTAAAGGCCGGAAAGACGATTGGCCTGGCCAACAAAGAATGCCTCGTCGCCGCCGGAGAGCTCATCATCGCAGCGGCCAAGGAGCATAATGTTGCGCTGCTGCCTATCGATTCCGAACACAACGCCGTTCATCAGTGCATGCGAGGCGGCGAGCGGCGCGAGGTTCGCCAGATATGGCTTACGGCTTCGGGCGGGCCTTTCCGCAACACTCCGTTGGCTGAGTTCGAACGCATCACTCCGGCGCAGGCCCTAAAGCATCCCACCTGGGTCATGGGGCAGCGCATCACCATCGACTCGGCGACCATGATGAATAAGGGGTTCGAGGTCATCGAGGCCTGCCGCCTCTTCGCGCTTCCGCCCGAGCAGGTTCGCGTGACCGTGCATCCGCAGTCCACGGTCCACTCCATGGTTGAATTTGTCGATGGCAGCATTCTGGCGCAGATATCGGTAACCGATATGCGGTTACCCATCCTCTATGCCCTTGCCTGGCCTGAACGTGTGGACGCTCCTGTGGACTCCGGTTTACGTTTTGACCTGGCCGCATTGAGTCAACTGGACTTCGCTCAGCCGGATCTGGCGCGCTTTCCGTGTCTGCGCCTGGCCTACGAGGCGGCTGCAGCAGGAGGAGAGGCTTGCATTGCGCTGAATGCAGCCGATGAGATCGCCGTGGCGGCGTTCCTTGCGCCTGACCGGGGCATCCCTTTTATGGGCATTGCAAGTACAATAGAACAGGTGCTGATGCAAACCTCCAGCCGTCCTCCCGCGTCCATTCAGGAAGTACTGAAAGCCGATCTTGCGGCGCGCGAGCGTGCCCGCGAGGTAATAGCGCGCCAGTTCACTGGCGCTCTTCGCTAAAAACAATCCCGAGGTTTATAACTCTTCTATGTCCGTTCTTTACTCCATCCTTGTATTTGGCATCGTTCTCGGCGTCATGGTTATCGTGCATGAGTTTGGCCACTTTGCCGCTGCCAAGCTCTGCGGGATTCGCGTAGAGGTCTTTTCGATTGGCTTTGGCAAGCGTCTTTTCGGCTTCCGCAAAGGCGATACAGACTACCGTGTCGCTCTCATCCCGTTGGGCGGCTACGTGAAGATGGCCGGCGAAAATCCCGGCGAAGAGACCACGGGCGATCCCGGCGAGTTCACCTCCCATCCGCGCTGGCAGCGCATGATTGTTGCCATTGCCGGGCCGGTGGCGAACTTCATCCTGGCTCTGGTTCTCATGGCCGGCCTGTACATGGTGCATCACGAGGTCGACGAGTACCTCACGTCGGCAGCGACGGCAGACTATATCTCTCCGGGAAGCATCGCCGCTCGAACCGGAATTCAGCCGGGCGATACCATCGTTCGCTTTGCGGATATTGAGAATCCAACCTGGGAACAGGTTCTCAACCACACGGTTGTGAATCTGAATCAAACAGTTCGCTTCGACTACATGCACGGCGGCGAGCGGGTTCAGAGCGCGATCGATCTGACGACGAAGGATACTCCAGAGACGGTCAGGCCGGATACCTTGATGGGTGTCGTTCCGCTGATGCAGGCAAACGGAGTCGTGGTTTCGGCAACCCAGCCTGATACTCCTGCCGCGCACGCTGGACTTCAACCGAAGGATCAGATCGTAGCCATCGATCACCTGCAGATTCATTCTGTTCCAGCGTTACTTGCCTACATGCAGGACCAGTCCGGCAAGCCTGCCGAGTTGACGATACGGCGCGACGGACAAAGTATCCGCATAGCCATTACGCCTACGCTGATGGACGGCGGCGATGGCAGGAAGACTTACCGTCTCGGCTTTGAGTTTGTGCCTCCGCCAGTCAAGGTGGACCGGCTATCTTTTACTGAAGCGGCCAAGGCCTCCTGGGCTTTCAATAAAGAAAAGACTCTGCTGATCCGCGACGTCATTCGCGGCATGATGGACCGTCATATCTCGGTGCGCTCGCTCTCTGGCCCCATCGGCATATGGCAGGTGATTTATCAAATGTTTTCTTTGCATAGCTGGCCGCTCATCATTGGCTTGATGGCGTACATCTCTTTGAACCTGGGAATCTTCAATCTGCTGCCTTTCCCGATCCTTGACGGCGGCATGATTCTGTTCCTGCTGATAGAATCCGTCATCCGGCGCGACGTCAATCAGCAGTTCAAAGAGCGCGTCTACCAGGTGGCCTTCGTGTGCATTATGGTCTTCGCTGCATTCGTCATCTTCAACGACATCAGCAAGCTCGGACTATTTCCGAAACTCAAGCCGTAGTTGCAGTAATAAACCTAGCCTTGTTTGAATGAAAAGTCGAGGAGGAGCGCGAGGTGATACAAAAAGCTGAACTCAGCCGAACTACTCAACAGTGAAGCTGATTCAGAGAAAACCTCGGAGGCTCCTCAGAGACGATATGTA
>WQYS01000485.1 GCA_009781125.1 Acidobacteriaceae bacterium
GCACAGGATGGCTCTCCACACCTGCAAATACCATCCCCGCAGTCTCGAAATCTTCCTTTACCTTCTTCAAGACTGAAGCATATTGGTAGCGGCTCCGTCCCCGCGTCGCCGGAGTTACGGTGACAATTGCGTGTCGTATACCGATCTGCCGGCAAACGCGAACCTTGTGTGCCTCATCAAGAGCAAATAATTCCGCGATCTGCATTGCACCGGCATCATCTCTTGAACGGCGTACCGGCGTTGTGTTCTTCAACATAGTCGCTCCCTTCGAGTATTTTGACCGCAGCCGCAGCATCTCTCATGTCTCAGGATTCATTGGCACAAATAGCACACAGGAGGGCTGCGGCACCGCCCAGCATAGGTCCGTAGCGGCGATCAAGCCGGTCTGTACATCCCTGCGAAAAACTTGAATGATATCCGAGTCCTGTCCGGCGATGAAGACATACTCTTCCGTCGGTCCAATAGCGAAGTGCCTTGGAGTCTTCAGCCCGCATGCGAGCTGTTGCTTCAGTTCAAGCTGTCCGTCCGCACCCACCCCATACACGACAAGTTCGTCGCATCCACGGCTGGAGCAGTACAGGAATCGGCCACACCTATCCATTTCAATTCCGGCAGGCTGATCATCTCGCCTTTTTCTGTCTCCGTTGAGTGGAGTGGAAGTCACAAAACGCATGGAAAGATCGCGCGGATCGATCTTATACAAGCTGACGCTTACGTCCAGTTCTCCCAGAAGATATCCGAAACGTCCAGAAGGATGGAATACCATATGGCGCGGCCCCATCCCAGGCCTGACCGTCACAAACTCAGGCATCCGCCATGCAAGACTTCCTCGGTTCATCTGATATAGATAGAGGCGATCCGATCCTAAATCAGGCACAACAGCCAAAGGAGCATCAGGAACAATTGCAATCTGATGCGCATGAGCTGATGCCTGCCGTTTCACGTCGATGCTGCTGCCGGAATGCCGGAAAAACGAACCCGGCTCACGCAAAACACCATCCTTAGTGATTGGGTAGGAAATCACGCTTCCGTCTACATAGTTGGCAACCATAACCATTGAAGCATCCGTGTCCACAGCAACATGACAAGGCCCCCGTCCGCCCGTAGCCCACTCACCGATGAGCGTCAACTTGCCAGTTTTGCTATCGATATGCCACGACATGACCGCGCCGGTACTGTTACCGCCATAGGACTTCACTTCGCTTACTGCATAGAGCACCGGAAGATTCGGGTGCAGACAGAGAAAAGAGGGATTTTCCATCTCCCCGACAAGGCCGAGAGGGCATATTGCCCCGTCCGCTGGCGAAAACCGTGCAGCGTAGATTCCACGGCTGCTGCCGTGCGTGTAAGTACCGGCATAAACGAAATATTGAATGGCCAAACCTCTCTGATGTTCATCACTGTATCAACTCAGGCATATCTTTGTTGAGAAAAAGTTAGCGACACCTTGTTCACTAATAGTGAATCGTGCTAAGTTTCACTCACAGTGGAACTCAAAGAAATTCGTAGTCTAGTCGCGCTTTCGGAACTGGGCAGCATATCGCTTGTTGCCCAACGCCTCTATCTCAGTCCGCCCGCCATCCATAAGCAGTTGAAGACTCTTGAAGGCGAGCTAGATGTGCAACTCTATGAGAAATCCGGTAAGCAGCTACAGCTTACTCAGGCCGCCAGCATTCTTCTGCCGCACATGAAAGAGTTGCTGATCCAGCACGATTCTGCCATCTCTGCCCTTAAGGAATGGAAGGGGATGAAACACGGAGACGTTCGCATAGGCACTGGTCCCAACGCCTATATCGTGCCAGTAATCCTAAAACACTTTCGGCAGCAATACCCTGGCATTGAGGTGCTGATCGAAACCGGTAACACTCCTGTGCTGATGGAAGAACTTGGCAAAGGTTCCCTTGATCTCACACTCATTGTCTCGGGTGAACTCAGCGAACGGCACGACTTTCAAATCGAAGCCGTATGGGACTTCGAACTGGTTCTGGTTTCACATCAGAAGAACCTTGCAACAAGACCACACCTGAACGACCTGAAGAATCAACGCTTCATTTCCTTCCGTGCAGGATCTCGAATGCAAGCTGCGTTGGACCGCTACATGGCAATGCATCAATTTGAGCCAAAAGTTGTCATGCGTCTGGACAATGCGGATTTCATTCGCTCCATGGTGCGTTCTGGAATGGGAACAGCATTTTTGCCGCTCTGGGTTGTTGAGCGCGACATAAAGGAGGGTCATCTCCACCTGATCCACCCGGTGGAAGATTATCCCTCTTCAAAGATCGCCCTGATCCGGCGTAAATCGGGTTTTGTTCCTCACCCCGTAAAAGGGTTTATCGAGGCAGCGCGCAGCCTGGAGTTCAAGCATTTACCCCTGCTCAGCACGACGAATCCAGCAACGCCAGCCAAATTCAAAATAAGGAAATAACTCTTCTCTTCTTTTCAATAGAAAGAAATCATGACGGCATGATACTTTTTGCGCACGTATGAAAACACATCTCCGTTTGATCTTACTGCTCGCGCTCGCCTGCGTTACGCTGCCGTCATTCACACAGACCGCAACACCGCCAGCGGGTAATGTCTACGTTATCCCGTTTTCGCATCTTGACCTCTATTGGGGATGCACCCGCGAAGAATGCCTCAGCCGGGGAAACCGCATCATCGGGCGGGCTATGCAGCTATTGCAAGCGCATCCCGAGTTTCGCTTCATGATGGAAGACGATGTGTTCGTTGCCAAC
>WQYS01000486.1 GCA_009781125.1 Acidobacteriaceae bacterium
GCCAGCGTCTTCGTCTCGCCGGAGATCGACGACACCATCGTCATCGACATCAAGCCGGAGGACCTTCGCATCGATACCTATCGCTCCGGCGGCAAGGGCGGACAGCATGTGAATACGACGGACTCCGCCGTCCGTATTACGCACCTTCCGACCGGCCTTGTGTCTGCGTGCCAGAACGAGCGCTCGCAATTCAAAAATAAAGATAGAGCGATGAAGATGCTCCGCTCACGGCTCTATGAGTATGAGTTGGAGAAAAAGAAGGCCATCAGCAAGAAGCTGGAAGACTCGAAGCTCGACATCAAGTTCGGCTCGCAGATTCGCAGTTACGTGCTGCAGCCCTATCGGATGGTGAAGGATTTGCGCACCAGGGTCGAGGTAGGTGACGTTGACCGCGTTCTTGATGGCTTCCTTGAGCCGTTTATCCGCGGATACCTGAAGGTGCGCCGAGAAGGGAATCTGCCTGCGGTAGTTGAAGAAGAGGATTTGTAAGAGGCAACATGAACGAACCCGAAGTGATCCGTGCAATGCTGGGCCGTCCTCCGGACGATCCGCGAACGGTTGCCGTCATTGGCATATCGAGCCATGCGGAGAAGCCCGCCAACTATGTTCCTACTTACATGCAGAAGCATGGCTATCGTATTCTTCCGGTGAATCCGTCGCTCGAATCCGTGCTTGGCGAAAAGGCGTATCCCACGCTCGCGGCGCTTCCCATCAAACCGGATGTAGTGAACGTCTTCCGTCTGCCCAGGTTCATCCCCGCGATTGTCGAGGAGATGCTGCAACTGGGGATCAAAAACCTATGGGTTCAGAAGGGGATCATCCATCGCGAGGCCGCAGAGCGCGCCGAGGCTGGCGGCATTCGGGTTGTCATGGACCGCTGCATCATGGTCGAACATGGCCGTGCCGGACTATAACTCCTATGCGCCTACAATCTAAGAATATGACTGCTCGCCGCTATCTTGCCGGACTTCTTCTACTGTTCTGTGCTGCGTGCATCTCCCTGAATGCACAGATGCAGTCTCTTGGCGACGGCAGTCCCGGCCCAGTCAAGGCGCAGCATCTTACTGCCAGACTGGTTTCGTCTGCGCCCTCTATTGCGCCTGGCGGAACAGTTGACGCAGCCCTCGTGCTGACGCTCGACAAAGGGTGGCATGTCTACTGGATCAACGCGGGCGATGCGGGCGAGCCGCCAAGCATCACGTGGACTTTGCCTCCTGGTGTTACAGCGGGGCTCATGCAGTTTCCCATTCCCTCGCGCTTGCCGAACTCTACTCTGATGGACTTCGGCTACAAAGATGAGGTCGCCTTTCCGGTTCTGATTACCGCCGACAAGAGCCTTAAGCCCGGACCAATCCATCTCGATGCCAAAGTTACCTGGCTGGTTTGCAGCGCGGTATGCATTCCCGGCAAGGCCCATCTTGGCTTGCCCCTCACGGTTGATCCTGCTGAGACAGCTCCTGACTCGACAGATAGCCTGCTCGGTCGAGCGCTGGCCCTGATCCCCAAGCCTCTGCCATCCACTATGCGCGCCAGCGCTATCGGAGGATCGCAGGCGTTTTTGCTCACAGTTACAACTGGCAGGAGCGAGCACGCTGCTGAGTTTTATCCTTTAGAACAGGAACAGATCGTCAACGCTGCTGAACAGAATGTTGATCCGCAGCCAGATGGAGTTCGACTCACGATTCAGCGAGCACCTGAGCTGACACAACTTCCTCCGACGCTTCGCGGCATTATCAAGTTCAGCGATACAGAGGCCTACGAGATATCCGCGCCAATTACTGCTGGAGATGTTGCTCTGGCAGCAGCAGAGAAACCTGCTACTGGTGACAGCACAAAAGGCCTCACGACGCTGGCTGCCGTTGGTCTGGCTTTTATTGGAGGCATTCTTCTCAACCTCATGCCGTGCGTCTTTCCGGTGCTCTTCCTGAAGGGATTGGCGCTGGTACAGTCCTCGAACAGGGAACGCGCTGAGATCAGGCATCATGGACTGGTCTATGCGCTGGGCATTCTGGTTTCTTTCTGGATTATCGTCGC
The DNA here is from genome assembly GCA_009781125.1 of Acidobacteriaceae bacterium. Next base: position 2,035 of record WQYS01000486.1, read on the forward strand.
CGTGCTGCTGGTGCTACGTGCAGAAGGCGCTCAGGCGGGATGGGGCTTTCACTTGCAGTCGCCTGTGTTCCTTGCTGTCCTCGCGTCGTGTATCTTCTTTTTTGCGCTATCGCTGGCGGGACTCTTCGATATCGGACTCTCGCTTACCAGTGCGGGCGGCGAGCTGGCGCAGAAGCCGGGATATAGAGGCAGCTTCTTCACCGGAGTTCTGGCTACAGTCGTAGCGACTCCATGCACGGCTCCTTTCATGGGAGCAGCTATAGGTTTTGCTCTGGTGCAATCTGTCTGGATTGCCTTTGCTGTATTCACCGCTCTGGCGATTGGCCTGGCGACTCCGTATCTTCTGTTGAGCTTTCAGCCAGCGTGGACTCGTCTGCTTCCGCGTCCCGGCGCATGGATGGAGACCTTCAAGCAGATCACTGCAGTCATTTTTTTCGCCACAGTCATCTGGCTCACCTACGTCTACGGGAGCCTGTTCGGTGCGAGCGGGGTCTATCGTGTCGGCTTGCTTCTGGTTTGTTTTCTTATATTGACCGTTGCAGGATGGGTCTTAGGAAAATGGCCAGCGCGATGGAGCAGCTCTATTGCTGCTGTGCTCATTGCTGCGGTAGCTCTGGCTGTGCCGCTCCATCGTTCGAAGGACAACACCTTGGTCTGGCAGCCTTATTCGCAGCAGGCTCTGAATCAGGCTCGTACC
>WQYS01000487.1 GCA_009781125.1 Acidobacteriaceae bacterium
GCTCTCAAGCATAACCTGCCCGTAACGCAGCCGGACAAGATCAAGCTCAATGCAGAGTTCCGCGCTCAACTTGAAAAGATTGCTCCCGATGTCATTGTTGTCGTGGCGTATGGACGCATCATTCCGCAGTGGATGCTCGACCTACCCCGCTACGGCAACATCAATCTCCACGGGTCGCTGCTGCCGAAGTACCGTGGAGCGGCTCCGATTCAGTGGGCCGTCGCCGAGGGGGAATGCATTACCGGTGTCACAACCATGAGGCTCGACTCTGGCCTCGATACAGGCGACATGCTACTGGCGCGCGCCGTGCCGGTTGGATTGGAAGAGACGGCAGCGGATGTCTACGAGAACCTTGCCACGGTCGGAGCGGAGTTGCTGGTCGAAACGCTGCGGCAGCTCGAAACAGGTGAGCTGTGTCCAGAGCCGCAGGACCACTCCATAGCCACGCTTGCGCCTATTCTTACACGCGAAGATGGCCGCATCGATTTCACTCGCTCCGCGCTGCAGATTTTTAATCGCTGGCGCGGCTTTCAGCCGTGGCCCGGAGCCTTCACCTCCCTTGGCGGCAAGAAGCTGATCGCGCACCGGATGCATATCGCCGAAGAACATTGCCTCGCCGAACCCGGGACCATCTGCATGGATGGAGATCAATTCTCGGTCGCCTGCGGCGGCTATACGACTCTGGTGCTCGACGAGGTACAACTCGAAGGTAAGCGCAGAATGCCTGCGGCGGAGTTTCTGCGCGGCTTCCAGATTAAGAACGGCGAGCGTCTCGGACAATGAAGACCATGAAGATGAAGCCGCACTCTACAGTAGCAGCAAAGCCGATCTCGCCCGCGCGCAGAGCGGCTTTTGAGATTCTTGCTCTGATTGATGACGGCAGCGGTAACAGCGACGACCTGCTGCATGGCCGTCATACCGCCGCGCTCTCACCCGAAGACCGCAATCTGACCACAGCTCTGGTGCTGGGCGTGCTGCGATGGCAGATTGCGCTCGATGCGCAGATTCAGTCTCTGCTGGATCGGCCGGGGCAGCGGCTCGCCGAAGAGGTTTCTATAGCGTTGCGGCTAGGCGCGTTTCAGTTGCTACATCTGGATCGAATTCCTGCGCACGCTGCCATCAACGAGAGCGTGGAACTGGCGCGCACCAGTGGCAATCCGCACGCCTCGGGCATGGTCAATGCGATTCTGCGCAAGCTGGCGTCTGCACCTGCGCCAGGCAGGCCTTTGTACGAATCGACGGCGGCATTCGCAGCGCGGCTCGGGCATCCGTTGTGGATGGTAGAGCGTTGGGTATCTTTCTATGGCAGGCAGGCAACGCTGAAAATCTGCGAAGCCGGGCAGCAAGAACCGGGCGAATCGATCCTGTTCGCCGAGACTGCTGACGCGAATTTGCCACAGATGGATGACGGCTCCCGCCTTGTCGCTGAACTAACTGCGACAGCGTCGCCTGAAGCGCAGAGAGTGTGGGACGCGTGCGCCGCGCCGGGCGGCAAGACGCTCATTCTTGCGTGCAATCTTCCCCACGCCAGAATTCTGGCAACTGATGTGAGCAGCCGACGTCTCGACCTTATGAGCGCCCGCCTCGAACATTACCCCTACGCGGCTCATGTCGAGCGAAGCGTCGCCGACGCCACGAGCCTGCCTGCCGATTGCGGAGAGTTCGATCTCATCCTCTGCGACGCACCGTGCAGCGGAACTGGCACACTGGCGCGGAATCCGGAGTTTCGTCACCGTCTGAAGCCGCAGGACCTTGCACGCCAAGCAGAGCGTCAACGCAGCCTTCTGACGGCTGCGCTCGACCGCCTTGCTCCTGGCGGGAGGCTGGTCTACTCCACCTGCTCGCTGGAGCCGGAGGAGTGCGAACAGGTGGTTGAATCCATCGCAGCGAAGGAAGGCATAAACACACTTCCGGTGCAGCCGGTTGTCGACCACCTCTATCGCACGGGCGTTCTCCGCGCATCGATGGACGGAGCAGTCAAAGGAAACTTCCTGCGCACGCTGCCGGGGACCCATCCCGGCGACGGCTTCTTTGCCGCGCTGTTGCAAAGGGAATCAGGCAGGTCCGTGCGCTAGCGTCAGGTGTATGTCATCGCCCTTCGCTACACGATGCCCTGCAAGCGGCGTCTGCGCTACGACGACCGTTTCAGGCGACAACACCGTCGGGCTGGGGCCATGAACACGGATGATTGGCACCCTCGAAATCACTGCTTCCTTAGGAACAGGAACTTCCTCGATACTGGCCACGTGCAAGCCAACCGCTGCCGCGCGAGCGTATGCCGCTGAAAGGCTCAGGCCCGTCAGCGAAGGCATAACGTAGGCCGCCGCATCGTTGTCATTTGCGGTCGGGTCGCTCACCAGAATACTGACTCGCGGCGAATCCACGCCGGTAGCGTTCGCCAGAGGGGATTGTGCAATTACAACTCCGGCAGGGTCCGCCGCATCCTGTGCGGGAATGTGACCTACCGTACCCAGTTCCAGCCCCAACTGCCGCAGGCGAATGCTGGCCGTGCGCTCGCCCTGCCCGATGAGACCGGGGATGGAGACCTGCTGCGTTCCCAGGCTTTCCGTGACGCGTATGGGCCACTCGCGGCGGACCACGGCTCCGGCAGTGGGAAACTGAGCCAGCACCTCTCCGGCGGGCGTATCGGGGGAGTAATACTTATTTTCGAGGCGCAGGCGCAGGCCCGTGGCGCTGGCTCTGCGGCTCGCCTCC
>WQYS01000488.1 GCA_009781125.1 Acidobacteriaceae bacterium
GCCTCGGCGTTGTCGAACGAGGAGAGGATCATCTCCTCCACCTGTTCGTCAGTGAGACCGTAGGTGGGCTTTACTTCAATCTGTGCCTCTTTTCCGCTGCGCTGCTCGCGGGCGCTGACTTGCAGAATGCCGTTGGCGTCGATCAGAAACTTCACCTCGATGCGCGGCAGCCCGGCGTTCATCGGAGGGATGCCTTTGAGGTCGAACCGCGCCAGCGAGCGGCAATCCTTGACCAGCTCGCGCTCGCCCTGAACTACGTGGATGGCCACGTTGGTCTGCCCATCGACGCCGGTGGTGAAGTGCTCGGTGGCGCTGGCTGGAATGGTCGAGTTGCGCTGGATGATCTTCGCCACCACGCCGCCGAGCGCCTCGATTCCCAGCGACAGCGGAGTCACGTCGAGCAGCAGCATGTCCTCGGTGGCCTCCGAGCCTCCGGCGAGAATCTGCGCCTGCACAGCCGCGCCGAGGGCGACTACCTCGTCAGGGTTCAACTCCGTGTGCGGCTTTCTGCCGCGCGCGCTCAGCTCGAAGACCTCATCGACCAGCCTGCGCACGGCAGGAATTCGCGTCGATCCGCCAACCAGCACGACCTCGTCGATCTGCGCCGGATCGAGTTGAGCGTCTTTGAGAGCCTGTTTGCACGGACCTATCGTTCGTCCGATGATGCCGGCGATCAGCTCTTCAAACTGATCGCGCGCGATCATGCGGCTGTAGCGCGCGCCGCTCGGAAGCGCGACGTCGATACTGGCCGTCTTGCGCGCGGAGAGCGCGATCTTGGCATCGATGACGGCCTTGCGGATGGCCTGAATCGTCTCGCCGTTGCCGCTAACGTCTTCGCCGAGGTCTCCGGCGATATCGTCGATGGCGAGCGCGATCATCAGGTTGTCGATGTCGTCGCCGCCCAGGTGCGTGTCGCCGCCGGTGGCGATGACCTCGAAGATGCCCTCGTGCAGCTTCAGGATGGAGATGTCGAAGGTGCCGCCGCCGAGGTCGTAGACGGCGATCAGGCCGTCCTTGTTCTTGTCGAGTCCGTAGGCAAGCGCGGCTGCGGTCGGCTCGTTGACCAGGCGCAGAACCTGCAGGCCCGCGATTCTTCCGGCGTCGCGCGTCGCCTGCCGCTGCGCGTCGTTGAAGTAGGCGGGAACGGTGATGACGGCCTTCGTCACCGGCTCGCCAAAGAAGCGTTCGGCGTTGCGCTTCAGTTGCATCAGCACGCAGGCGGAGATCTCCGGCGGCGTCAGCGTGCGGCTGCCGACCTTCAGGCGCAGCACCTCGCCGCATTGCTGTCCCTCGGCTAGATGAAAGGGAAAGAGTTTCAGCTCGTCCTGAATGTCTTCCATGCCGCGCCCCATCAGGCGCTTGGCCGAGTACACTACGCTCGCTGCGTCCCGCAGCAGCGTCGCGCGCGCGGCGTTGCCTACGACCATGCCTCTATCCGTTACGGCGACCACGGAAGGAACCAGGCGGTCTCCGTCTGCTCCGGGAAGCACTACAGGCGCGGCTCCCTGCATGGACGCAACCAGAGAGTTCGTCGTTCCCAGATCGATTCCCACCACTCGTTCTGCCGCCATCGACAGGTCATTCGTTTCAGTCATTCGTATTTCCTTATCTCCTCCATTGTCCTATATTTGCAGCACCGAAGGTGCGATCTATACCAGCCCAGGGCGGAGCCCTGGGTCAAATGTCACACACGGATTTTGAGGGCTGAAGGCCCGATCTATAAACTTTTGTGCAAGGCCGTATAGAGCGGGCCTTCAGCCCTATAACGGGTTGGTGGCGCTTCTACCCAGGGCTTCGCCCTGGGCTGGTATATCGTCGCGCCGTTGGCGCTTAGAAACTCGTCACCATGATTGGACTTCATCTTAAGTTGGATGCCCGCATGCGGAAGGAAGACGCGGGTAAACTAGCTGTAGGATGGCTCTTTCAGCGCTTATCGGAGCAGCGGCGGCGACTGCGGCGGCAGGTTCGCTTGCCTACGCCGCGCTTGCGCCTGAATCGCAGCTCTTCGGCACAACCTTGATTGCTCCGCGACGCCCCGGCGAGATCGCCATTACCTTCGACGACGGCCCTAATCCGGCGGCGACGCCTCGTCTGCTGGAAGTTCTGGCTCGTCACAATGTTCGAGCTACCTTCTTTCTGCTTGGACAGTTCGTGAAGGCGCAGCCAGGCCTTGTCCGTGAGATTGCTGCTGCCGGACATCTCATAGGCAACCACTCCATGACGCATCCGTGGCTACTGTTTGTCTCCGGTACGCGTATACGGCAGGAGATCGGCGATAGTAAGGCGGCAATTGAAGATACGCTGGGCACGCAGATTCGATTCTTTCGCGCGCCGCACGGAGCGCGTTGTCCCTATATCCTTCGCACTGTCCGGGAACTGGGACTTACCCCCGTTCAATGGAACATCATCTGCGGAGACTGGAATCCGGTCTCCGCCGAGACGATCTTGGCCCGCGCCGCGCGCGGCATCCGGCGCAACCAGCGCAGGCAGCGCGCCTCAAATATCGTGCTGCACGACGGCGGCCATCTGGCGCTCCATGCAGACAGGACGGCCACGGTTGAAGCTACAGACCGGCTGCTTCAGCAGTTCTCCGCCACGAAGCGGTTTGTCACCGTCGATGCCTGGGCCGAATAAGGACTACTATAAAATTTAAGTTTCATGACACAAGACAAGTTAAAAATTATTCCGCTGGGCGGACTGGGCGAGTTCGGGA
>WQYS01000489.1 GCA_009781125.1 Acidobacteriaceae bacterium
AACATTGGCTGTTTTGCCGCTAAGTCTCATGGCGCTCCTTAAACGCTTGCGTGTCGGTTGTCGGCCCTCTCATGAATGTCCAAAGCACGATTGCCGCCAGAATATGCACAGAACCGACGATCGCGAAGACCGAGTTATAAGAATGGAAACGATTGACGAGAAATCCAATGAGCAACATGAATAGAAAACCGCTGAGGCTTCCTGCTGAACCGATCAGTCCAAGAATTGAGCCTGAGAGCCGAGGCGGCGCTATATCGGGAATTACCGCAGCCGTATTGATGAACCATATGTAGACGATAAAGCTCATCAGCGACATGAGCGCGATCGCGGTAATGGGGGAGGCTACGCGGCTGGTGAGAATTCCCAGTGGAGCCACAGCGGCAGCAACATAAATAACCCCCAGACGCGCTTTGGCGGGCGGCACTCCTCTTCGAATGAGAACATCAGAGAAACGGCCGCCAAACATTCCGCCTATCGCTCCCGCCACAAACGGAATCCAAGCATAACGGCCTATATCCGTCAGCGTAAAGTTGCGTTCATTCTTGAGGTATTCGGGAATCCAGAAGACATAGAAGTAATTGACCGGATCAGAGATGAGACGCGCTATGATCAGACCGACAACCCGCCGATTTTTGAAAAGAGATACCCATGATGCCGATGGGGACGGCTGATCTGCTTGTTCTTCCACAGGCAGATTTTCCGGGAGCCGCTTGGGATAAATCCCAAGCCAACCCAAATACCAAAGCAATCCAAGCAGACCTGGGAAAATGAATGCCGCTCTCCAGCCAAAGCGGAGAGCGACGAAGGCAATCAAGGGGGCGGAAAAGATGTTTCCAATCGCGCTTCCGGTTGAGAAAAATGCTACGGGCAGACCGCGGCTTTCCTGCGGAAACCAGCGCGCCGTAGCCTTGAGCGCGGCAGGATAGTTTCCGGGCTCTCCGATCCCCAGCATGAAACGTGTGAAACCAAGACTACGCACACCTACAGCAAAACCTGAAGCGATGGCAGAGACAGACCACCAGATGATACAGATCGACATGCCGAGCCGTTCCCCGACCTTGTCTACGAACCACCCGCTAACCGCATACATGACGCCGTAAGCAATCATGAAAGCAGCAACGATATGCGAATACTGCACAACGCTGATCTGGAACTGGTCACGAAGGAACGGAGCCAGAATGGACAACGTCTGCCGGCTGATCAGGTTCAGGATGGTCGAGACCGTCAGCCATATGGTGATCATCCATGCCCGGCGTAGGGTTCCTGCATACGCTTGAACTGTTGTATCTGTTTTCAAGTATCTGATCCCTAGCCGGCCTGGCTGTCAAAATATTCCGTTCGGAACAGGTGGTATAACCACATTGCCTGAACGGAAGACCACACTTCAATTGAAGAATCTTCAAGGTTAATTCATAAAAAGTAAAAGCCAGGAAGTACGGCTGAACGGTTCCAGGAAGGAACCGTTCAGCCTACGCGGTTACATCAGAAGACGACCTTCGTGACGAGTTGCAGAATGCGCGGGTCGCGTGATCCTGAAACACCGCCGAAGCCATTGAGGCTACCAGGACCTGCCAGGTTTGTCACCGACTGATCCGTCGTCGGATTCTTGAAGGTGATGCCGGTGTTGTACCCGCTGAACTGGGTGTGATTGAAGACATTGAAGGCCTCCACGCGGATCTGGAGCGTAGTTTTCTCTGTAATCTTCGTGTCCTTCTGGATAGTCATGTCGAAGTTGTTGACTCCCGGCCCAATCAGATAGTTGCGTCTGGATTCGGCGGCAATGCTGTTCTTGACAATCGGCGGAGCAAAGGCGTCGGGATTGATGCGGTGGTAGATATCCCTCGATGCGACGGCTTTCATGTTGCCGACAATCCTCACCCTGGAGTTCCAGGCCCCGGAGCCGGTAAACATAGTGTTAGTGTTCCAGCCGCTGTCACTGAAATTGTTGAGTCCAACTGTGTAGGGCAGGCCGTTGCGGAAGATAGTAACTCCGGACAGAATCCATCCGCCAAGAATACGCTTCGTTGCGCCGTTCGAGTGACCCATGGTGAGCTTCTCAAACGGAATTGGATAGACGTAGCTGACGGTGAAGTTCTGCGGGACGTTGCTGGCGCACATGCCGTAATTAACCTGCCTAGACAGACCGTCGGGGCGTACAGAGTTTCCATCTCCTTCGCCCGATCCCGTGTCCAGGCACTTGCTGAAGACATAGCTGGCGTTCAGGAAGAGGCCGGAGACGAAGCGGCGGTTCACCACCAACTGCAGCGAGTTGTAGTTCGACGTGCCGCTGAATAGGTCGTAGTAGATATTGCCGAGACCAAGGTAAGGCCGGTAAAAGGTGGAAGCGAGGGATTTTGCACCTGTAATTTGGGATGGATCTGTAGGAATAACGCCACCGGTGTACTGGGTAGGATCCTGGTTCTCCGGAAGCCAGGCCGAACCGAAGGGAGTAGCGTTGAGGTTGATTTGATTGATGAGACGGCGAGAGGTAGAGCCGACATAGGAAGCATCCAGCACAAAAGACGCCGGAAGCTTGGCCTGGAACCCGAAGTTGTAGCTTGCGGTGCGCGGAGTCAGACCCCTCTGGTCGATTGCCTGGATATCCGCAACCGGTATCGAACCCGAGCTGCCCAAGCTAGGCAGTCCCTGTGCCATACCGTAGTAGACCGTCGGCTGATAGCCTGCCGGCGGGTTGGCGATCGTGTTGATAAT
>WQYS01000490.1 GCA_009781125.1 Acidobacteriaceae bacterium
ACCACGGTCAATTTTCTGTTCACCATGCTGGGCATGATGCTGGTCGATCGCAAGGGGAGGCGCTTTCTGCTGACGCTTGGGACGAGCGGACTCATGCTATCGCTCGTCGCCGTCGCTGCACTGTTCTGGCAGACGGAGCGCTCCAATATTGAAGTTCGGAATGCGGTACAGACACAGGTCGAGCCGTCGGGACATGAGCTTACGCTCACGTACGACCAGGCACAGGCCCGCGAACTTCTTCAAGCCAGCGGCTACCAGGATGATGGTGCGCTTGCTCCGCACTCTTCGCTCGCGATTATCTACTCCTTTGGTGGCTTTACCGGCGCTACCACCTTCGTTCGCTCCGACGACCTTGCGCCACCCATTCACATTGACCGCGAGAGCAGTCTCCCTTCAGGGAGAATCGAGGCTTTGTTCAAGAATCCATTTGCCGATTTAAATGCTGCGCGCTCGGCTCCACTGAAGATCGAACGCGCCCGCATTGGCCGCATTCCTTCGGCACGGCATGGGATGCTTGTTGCACTTGCACTCTTCTCTTTTGTGGCGTTCTTTGCGGTGGGTCCTGGCGTCTGCGTATGGCTTGCTCTTTCAGAGCTGATGCCAACACGCATTCGTTCCGTGGGCATGAGCATTGCGCTGGTCATCAATCAGGCGGTGTCTACAACGCTTGCCGTGGTGTTCCTGCCGATCGTCAGCAAGTATGGCTACGCGTTCATGTTTCTACTTTTCGCGGGCTTTACGATCATCTATCTCGTAACCGCGACGGTCTTCTTGCCCGAAACCAAAGGAAAAACTCTGGAAGAGATGGAGAGCTACTTCGAGCGCCGCCACATAACACCGGGCGTAGCTTCAGGTAGCTAACGCGCGCGCACCTGCATTTCAGATCACGATGCACAGAAAAGTTCTGGTAGAGAAACCTATGACAACACACCGAGACTTCCCCCACGCAATGCTGCGCGAGATCTACGAGCAGCCCGAGTCCATTCGGCGGACGCTTGAGGCCTACACCGACGGCCACAGCCTGCGCGAGGAGGCTTTCCTGCCTGCCCGCCATGCGCTGGCGAGCCGTGAGAGTATCCTCATCTCCGCCTCCGGCTCCAGCCGCCATGCCGGGCTGATCGGCGAGATCCTCTTCGAAGACCTGGCCGGAATCGCCGTCGACGTCGAGTACGCCAGCGAATACATCTACCGCTCCACGCAGACGCTGCACAACCCTTGCTTCCTCGCCATCTCGCAGTCAGGCGAGACGGCGGACACGACCGAGGCCCTGCGCGAGGCCAGCGCTCGCGGCTCTTCCACGATTGCCATCACGAATAAGCCTGAATCCAGCATGGCTCGCATGGCCAACTGCTCGCTGCCGACGATGGCCGGCGTCGAACGCGCCATTCCCGCCACCAAGAGTTTTACCGCTCAGATCGTGGTGGTTTCGCTACTTGCGCTCTACACGGCGCGGATTCGCGGACGCATGACTCGAGCCGTGGTGGAGTCGCACCTGGCCGAACTGTACAAGGTACCGGACGCGATAGAGGCCGCGCTGCCTGCGTGGGAGGCTCAGGTCTCGGAGCTTGCGCGCCGGCTTCAGCGGTGCGACTCCTTCATCTTCCTGGGCCGCGGAGTCCACGCTCCTATTGCGCGCGAAGGCGCGCTGAAGCTGAAGGAGTCGGCTTATATCCAGGCCGATGGCTATCCGACGGGCGAACTCAAGCACGGGCCCAATGCTCTGGTGAACCCACAGACTGCGCTCATGGTACTGGCTACGCTCGATGAGCATTCGCCCGACTCCCGACTCCGTTACCAGAAGACGATCAACCTGCTTCGCGATCTCGAGCGGCAGCAGCCGGAGATCATCTCCATCGTTACCGAGGGCGACCGTAAACTGGCTGAGCTTAGCCGCTGCACCATTGTGGTACCGAAAGCGACGGAGTACATCTCTCCGCTCTATGAGGTCATCAGTCTGCAGCTGCTGGCATATTTCATGGCCATCGGGCGAGGCATTGACGTAGATAATCCTCGCAACTTAGTCAAAGCTGTGGTCGAGGAGTAATCCATCGACTCCCCCTGTTTCAGAGCGTGTGTCGGATATTTCCGGCACGGCTTTCCTTTTGTTCGCAACTGTGGCAGGAAGTACCCTTTCTTACTTCTCTTAACTCCTGGTTATGACCATTTACAGCATTCACGGAATAGGTTCAATACAACGTTAAAATTCTTGATGTGACGCTCCAATTCACTCATTTTCTCTTCGCGCCACTTTCGGCTGCTACCATTTGGGCACGCGCCACAACGGGTTTATAACTCTGCTCAGGAAAGGGTTGATATCTCTAGTCGGTATACTTTGTTGCCGTCTTCTATGTTTCAGGAGTAAAGAAGTTTTCTAAATATAACGACGGTGCCCCGCATCTGGCGATGAAACCTCCAGATGCGGGGCACCGTTTGTTGCAGACTAAGTGAGAGAACTCAGTTCTTTGGCTGCATCCTTCGCCGTCTGGCTGTTCGGAGCCAGGTCTTGCGCCTTCTTTAGTTGCGTTGCTGCATCGGACTTGTTTCCAAGCCTGCTGTAGATCACCCCGAGATGGTAGCGCAACGTGGGGTTGTTGGGGCTGACCTTGATGGCGTCTTCAAGCAGATTGCGCGCCGAGGTGTAGGTTCCTTTGTGGTAGTAGGCCCAGGCCAGCGTGTCGGCGGTGCTGGGCGATGTCGGCAGCACGCGG
>WQYS01000491.1 GCA_009781125.1 Acidobacteriaceae bacterium
CCAGTGTCCGGTTGGAGTTCAGCATCTTCCTATTCTTGTTGGCTTGCGTCGCGGAGCGACAAACACCGGCGCATGGGAGAACAACTACGGAAACAAGCTGTTTCTTGCGTTCGAAAAGACAGGCAATGCGCTGGGCATGAGTTCGGCAGAGCGCGACAAGTTTATCCAGAAGCAGGCCTTCCCCATCTTCGACGGCACGCAGGAGTACTGCCTATGGCTGGGTTGCATGGGCAGCTATGATCCGAAGGGACGTGAGATCATCGCCGACTTTGCCCGCGTCATGCAGTATCTCAGCACGAGTTTTGGCGTGCTACGGAAAGAAAAATGTACCGGCGACCCGGCGCGGCGGCTCGGCAACGACCTCATCTTTCAGACGCTGGCTGAGTCCGGCCTTCAGGCCTTCAAGACAGCCAAAGTACAGAAGATCGTCTCCATCTGTCCGCACTGCGTGCGCACCATCGCCGAAGACTGGCGTGAGTTTGGCATTGCACCCGAGATCGAACACCACTCCGAATTTATGGCGCGGCATAAGGATCGATTGCCCCGGCAGGATGGACAGAACATCGTCTATCACGATCCCTGCTATCTGGGCCGCTATCAGGACATCTACGAAGAGCCGCGCGCCGTCATCCGGCAGGCTGGAACTCTCGTTGAGGCTCCGCGCTCGCATGAACGCAGCTTCTGCTGCGGCGCTGGAGGCGGACTGGCATTTCTAGGGGAAGAACACGGCGAGCGCGTCAGCCACGTCCGCGCCCGAGAACTGGCAGCCACTGGAGCACAGGTGGTCGGCACGGCCTGTCCGTTCTGCAATTCGATGTTCCGCGACGCTCTGCCTGCGGTCAGCGAGACTCCGCCGCAGACGCTCGACATAGCGCAGTTGACGGCGCGGTCGCTGCCAACCGCATCAGAATCATTTTGCCGCTCTGAGCAAAAAGCAGGTTCCTCGGTCGCCGCGGCGACCTCGGAATGACAAGAAAAAATGTGAATGACATAGCGCAAGGAGCACAACGTGAAGATTGCCGTAGCCATCAAGCAGGTTCCCGAGCGGGACGCTCAACTCCGCATTGCTGCCGATGGCAGATGGATCGACGAGGACAGCCTCAACTACCTCATCAACGAGCCGGACGCCTACGCTCTCGAAGAGGCACTGCAGCTCAAGGAGCAGTGCGGCGGCGAGGTGATCGCTGTCAGCGCCGGCCCGGAGCGCGTCACCAGCGCGCTGCGCGAGGCTCTGGCCAAGGGAGCCGACCGCGCCATCCACATCGAGGTTAATAATCTAACCTCGCGCGACACGCTTGGAGTCGCCGAAGCGCTGGCCGACGCCATCCGGCCCGAGGCGCCCGACCTGATCCTCACCGGCTTGCAGTCCGACGACCTTGGCTTCGGACAAACCGGAGTCGTGCTGGCTGAACTGCTGGGCATCCCTCATGCGACGATCATTCTTCAGGTAGAACCTTGTGGCAAAGGAATCAAAGTTAAGCGAGAACTGGAAGATGGATGGTTTCAGCACGTGGAGATGCCTCTGCCAGCGCTCGTTACCATGCAGTCCGGAGGCAACAAGCTGCGTTACGCCACTCTGATGGGCATTAAAAAAGCCAGGTCGAAGGAGCTGAAGAGCGTAACGGCTTCAGCCGCCGCCAGTGCTCCGGCGGCCACGCTGGAGCGCGTATATCTCCCTGCGAAGGAGAAGAAGACGGAGATGCTCACCGGCACGCCCGACGAGGTAGCCAGCAAGATCGTTGAAAAGCTCAGATTCGAGGTGAGGGTCCTATGAGCGGAGTCCTTGTCGTATTGGAGCAGCGGTGCAATGTATGGAATCGCATGAGCTTCGAAGCCCTTGCCGCAGGCCAGCGGCTTGCTCGCGAGCTCGGTGCCGATTGCTCCGCTGCCGTGCTCGGAGCAGGCGCGGAAATTGACAGGCTCAGCCCTGAAGCAGCAGCCAAAAAGCTGGCAAAGGTCTACGTGGTAAAGCACGAACTGCTCGCGAACTACTCAGCCGACGGCTACATCTTTGCGCTGGAACAGTTGATTAAGCGCGTATCGCCTGCCTTTGTTCTGTTCCCTCACACCTACCAGGTGCGCGACTTCGCTCCGGCCCTGGCGACACGCTTCCGGCAGGTGCTCCTCAGCGATGTAATCGCCATCCGCTGCGATTCCGGCGGCCCCGTCTTCGTGCGGCAGCTCTTCCAGGGCAGGCTGAACGTGGACTTCAAGCCCTCGGCCAGCGGCCTGTGCTTCGTCTCCATACAGGCCGGTTCCTACCGTTCCGACACTGTTGAAGCAGGCTCAGCTAAGATTGAGAGCTTCGCTCCGCAACTTACAACTGCCCAGATTCGCACCAGGGCCGACGCGCCGTTCCGGGAGTCTAGCCAGGCCGTTGACCTGGCAGCGGCTCCGGTCATCGTTGCCGTAGGACGAGGCATCGGCGAGCAGAGCAATCTGCCGATCATCGAAGATCTGGCCACAGCGCTCGGAGCCGAGCTTGCGGCCTCGCGGCCTATCTGTGATAACGGCTGGCTTCCCATGGCGCGGCAGGTGGGAAGCTCGGGCCAGACCGTTTCGCCCAAGCTGTACCTCGCGGTTGGCATCTCGGGAGCGATCCAGCACCTGGTGGGCATGAAAGGCTCAAGAAGCGTTCTCGCCATCAACAAGGACGAGAACGCCCCCATCTTCGAGATCGCCGACTACGGCGTTGCCGG
>WQYS01000492.1 GCA_009781125.1 Acidobacteriaceae bacterium
CAAGACGGCTGAATCCATCCTGCAAACCGTAGCGAAAGATGCAGCTGCAGTCATTGCCTGGGGCAGTTGCGCCTCGAACGGCTGTGTTCAGGCCGCCAAGCCTAACCCGACCGGTGCAACACCCATCCGCAAGCTCGTCAACAAGCCGGTCATCAATGTGCCCGGCTGCCCGCCTATTGCGGACGTCATGATGGGCGTGGTGACGCATCTGCTTGTTCTTGGCCAGACTCCCGCGCTCGATTCGCTGGGTCGACCCAAGGAGTTCTATGGACGCCGCGTGCATGACACCTGTTATCGCCGCGCCAACTACGACGCCGGTCTCTTCGTCGAATCGTGGGACGACGAGAACGCGCGCAAGGGATACTGCCTCTACAAGATGGGCTGCCGTGGCCCGGTCACCTACAATGCTTGCTCGGTGGTGCGTTGGAACGAGGGTACGAGTTACCCGATCCAGTCAGGTCACGGCTGCATAGGATGCAGCGAGGAAGGCTTCTGGGACAGCGGCCCGTTCTACCAGCACCTGCAATCGTTCCCAGGCTTCGGCATCGAGAGCACTGCCGACAGTATCGGCGCAGCCGTCGGTCTGGTCACACTTGCCGGAGTCGCCGCGCACGCTGTCGTCACCAATGTTCGCAAGCACAAAGTCATTGCCGAAGTTCACGCCGAAGACCAGATTGAACAGAAGGAATCGTAAACATGGCGACACGAGTAGTAGTTGATCCCGTTACCCGCATTGAAGGCCACCTACGCATCGAGGCCGTGGTTGAGAATGGCGTCATTGCCGATGCGTACAGCGCAGGCACGATGATACGAGGCCTGGAAAAGATTCTCATAGGCCGCGATCCGCGCGATGCCTGGGCCATTACGGAACGCGTCTGCGGCGTCTGCACCACGGTGCACGCACTGGCCAGCGTTCGCTCGGTGGAAGACGCGCTGGGCATCAGTGTGCCTCCCACCGCCGAGCTTATCCGCAACATCATGATGGCGACGCTCTACGTTCAGGACCACGTCGTGCATTTCTCTCACCTGCACGCTCTGGACTGGGTGGACATCATCAGCGCCCTCAAGGCCGACCCGAAGAAAGCCGCCGAGCTGGCGCAGTCGTTCTCGCAATGGGACAAGAACACGGCGGCGCATTTCACCGATACGCAGAACAAGATCAAGGCCTTTGTGGCTGCCGGTCTTGGCATCTTCGCCAATGGTTGCTGGGGACATCCGGCTTATAAGCTTCCGCCAGAGGTCAACCTTATCGGCGTGGCGCATTATCTCGACGCGCTCGAATGGCAGAAGGAGGTCGTCAAGATTCACGCGGTCTTCGGCGGCAAGAATCCGCATCCCAACTACCTCGTCGGCGGCGTTCCGTGTTCGATCGATGTGGACGAGGAGGCGGCGATTAACTCCGAGCGCCTGAATCTGGTATCGCGTCTCATCAGTCAGGCGGACGAGTTCGTGAACCAGGTCTACATTCCCGACCTGCTCGCCGTGGCGTCCTTTTACAAGGATTGGGCTAAATATGGCGGCGGTCTCAAAAACTACCTGTGCTATGGCGAGTATCCCACGAAGGGCTACGCGCAGGAGGATACTTTCAAGTACGCGCGCGGCGCGGTTCTTGGCCGCGATCTCCGCACCGTGTACCCTGTAAACGCGCGCGACTCCCAGGAGATCAAGGAGTACATTGCGCACTCGTGGTACACCTACGAAGGCGGCGACGGCGCAGGCGTTCATCCGTGGGCTGGCGAGACCAGTATCAAATACACAGGTCCAAAACCACCGTTTGAAACTCTCGCAGGCCATGACAAGTACTCCTTCCTTAAGACGCCGCGCTGGAAAGAAAACCCAATGGAAGTGGGGCCGCTGGCGCGACTTATCGTTTCCTACGCAGCAGGCCATGCCGATGTGAAGGAGATTGTTGGCAGCGTTCTTGGCAAGCTCAACGTTCCGGTAGAAGCGCTCTTCAGTACGCTGGGCCGCACGGCAGCCAGAGGCATCGACACGGCACTGGCCATGGTCTGGCTCAAGGACTTCTTCGCTCAACTGATGGAACGCGTAAAGACTCGCGAAACCTCGACCTTCAACAATGAGAAGTGGGAACCAAAGACCTGGCCTGCAGAGGCTGAAGGTGTAGGCCTCGTAGAGGCTCCACGTGGAGCTTTGGCTCATTGGATCAAGATCAAAAACGGTAAGATCGACAACTACCAGCTTGTAGTGCCAACCACGTGGAACGGTTCGCCGCGCGACGCGAAGCAGCAGCGCTCCTCGTTTGAGGAGGCGCTGGTAGGTACGCCGGTGGCGAACATCGAGCAGCCGGTCGAGATTCTGCGTACCATTCACTCCTTTGACCCATGCCTTGCCTGCGCCGTGCATCTGTACGATCCGCAGGGACAGCACTTAACCCAGGTTTCCTTCGAGTAGGCAGGCTTATGAGCTCAGCCGTTGTAACCAAAGAAGTGTCGTCTACTGAACAGCAGCATCCGCACCCGGTCGAGTACCGCCGCATCTATGTGTGGGAACTGCCGGTACGCGTGTACCACTGGGTGAACGCCGTGGCGCTTACCCTGCTCTGCGTTACCGGGTATCTAATTGGCGCTCCCATGCGTGCTTTCTCGGCGGTCGAAGCCTATCAGCAGTACTGGTTTGGCTGGATTCGATTTATCCACTTTGCCTGCGCCTACGTGTATGTCTTTAACTTTCTGGCGCG
>WQYS01000493.1 GCA_009781125.1 Acidobacteriaceae bacterium
CGTCAACACCAACAACTGGGCCGATTCGGAAGGCGACATCAACAACAGCGCGGTCGCGCATCATAATGGTCTTACGCCGTTCGGCAAGGACGTCGTCCGCGAGATGAACCGGCTGGGCATGATGGTCGACGTCTCGCATGTCTCCGACAAGACCTTCTGGGACGTGCTCGCCACCTCGACGGCTCCCGTCATCGCCTCGCACTCGGCCTGCCGCGCCGTCACCAGCCTGCCGCGCAATCTGACCGACGAGATGATGCGGGCTCTGGCGGCCAAGGGAGGAGTGGTCAGCATTAACTTTGGCTGCCAGTTTCTCTCCGAGCGCTACTTCGCCGCCAGCCGCGCCGTGGAGGCTGAGCCTTCGATTCGCGCCCGGTACGCAGCCACCGAGAAGATCGCCGACATCACGGCGCGCGTAGCCGCTCAGGACAAGCTCGACGCCGAGGTCGCCAGCAGGATTCCTCCTGCTTCGCTGGCCGACCTGGTGGCTCACATCGATCACGCCGTGAAGGTCGCAGGCATCGACCACGTCGGCATCGGCACGGACTTCGACGGCGTCAGTTGCGTTCCCGCTGAGGTCTCGTCGTACAACAAGTTTCCCGCGCTGACGCGCGCGTTGCTGGAGAAAGGCTACTCCGCCGAGGAGATTAAGAAGATCTATGGCGGCAACCTGCTCGGCGTCATGCGCGCGGTGGAGCAGCGAGCGCGCGAGCTGCAATCTACGCCTCCGATTCATGCGCAGATTCAGTAGGGCTTCTACATTTGTTCCGCGGCGAGAAGCTGCCGCTTGCGCTCGATTCCCCAACGATAGCCGGTCAGCGATCCATCCTTGCCGATGACACGATGGCACGGCACAACGACAGCTACCGGATTGGCCGCAATAGCCCTCGCCACCGCGCGAGTTGCCTTCGGATTGCCGAGTTGTTTTGCCAGCGCCGAGTAGGTTCGCGTCTCGCCCCGTGGGATCGCCTGCAACGCCCTCCACACCTTTGCCTGGAATGGTGTAGCACGTACGTCGAGAGGAAAGGCTGCCGCTATCGGATGCTCGTTAGTCTGGCTTGCGATAAAGCGAACAGCTTCGGCAAGCCAACGGCTCTGCCCGTTCCGCGCCGGGAGAATCCCGGCATCGGGAAAGCGCTCGTGAAGCTCGCCGATCAGCTCTTTGTCGTTTTTGGCGAAAGCTACCAGGCATACGCCCCGGTCAGTCGCCGCAACCAGCATCCGTCCCAGAGAACTGTCCGCCGTCGTGTATTGAATCGCATTGTTCTTGCTATTCTTTTGCACCGCTTGCATCTTCGTCCTCCTCTCCATACCGTACTCTCACCGTAGCGTCCGTGGCAGGGGAGAGAAAAGAATCTGCTTTTGCCCGGAGCGGCAAAACCGTCCGGGCGCGCCTGCGGCGCTTTCATAAAACGCTCTCAGATTCCCAGCGGATAGGGCTTCTCGTGGACCTCCTGCGCGGCGGCAGCTCCGAAGCGCTCGAAGCGTCCCTGCAACAGGCTCATCAGGCCGGTGTACCAGTAGCCGAAGACAAACAGAATCAGAAACGGCACCGTGAAGTAGTTCTCCGTCGAGACCGCGTACCACACCGTCAGCGCGAAGTAGCTGCCGATGGCTAACTCGATCCACGGAACCAGCCCCAGGCGCTTGCGGTACTTCTTCGCCTGGGCCTTGTCGCCCTTCTCCTTGACGCGGTACTTGGGCGTGCGCGCAAAGGCCGATTTGATGCCGAACAGTGCCTCCATCACCGCCTTGGTGTTGGTGATCGTGAGGCCGATGCCCAGACCCATCAAAAACGGCAGGTACAGAAAAGTCTTCCACCACTGCTTGGGGAAGAGCTCCTTTTGGCTGACGAGGTAGAACGACGAGATCGACATCGTGCTCGCCATGAACAGCGGCAGATCGATCAGCAGCATCTGCAACAGGCCCTGCCAGCTGCGAATCACCATGGCGGGCATCAGCAGCACGCTGAGCACGATCATCAACGGATAGCTGATGTTCGCCGTCAGGTGGTACCAGGCTTCGAGCTTGGTGTGCCAGGGCTGATCGCTCTTGAGCACGCGCGGCAGAATCTTCTTGCCCGTCTGGATGAGTCCCTTGGCCCAGCGCGCCTGCTGCGTCTTGAAGGCGGTCATCTCGATGGGAACTTCGGCAGGGCATTCGATGTCTTGCAGGTACTTGAACTTCCATCCCACCATCTGGGCGCGGTAGCTGAGGTCAGTGTCTTCGGTGAGGGTGTCGTGCTGCCAGCCTCCTGCCGACGAGATGGCCTCGCGCCGCCACATGCCCGCCGTGCCGTTGAAGTTGAAGAAGACATGAGCGCGCGAGCGTCCGCCGTGTTCGAGCACAAAGTGCCCGTCGAGCAGAATCGCCTCGATCTGCGTCAGGAAGCTGTAATCGCGGTTCAGGTGCGTCCAGCGCGTCTGAACCATGCCGATCTCGGGCTGGGCGAAGTGATGGATCACCTTCATGATCCAGTCGTGCGGCGGAACGAAGTCAGCGTCGAAGATGGCTACGAACTCGCCCTTGGCGACGTTGAGTCCGGCGTCGAGCGCTCCGGCCTTGAAGCCGTGGCGATTGGTGCGGTGAATGTAGACGATCGGCTGCGGTGGCAGGCCGCCGAATCCGGTGGCGTACTTCTGGACGATCTCGGCGGCGACCTGGGTGGTCTCGTCGGTCGAATCGTCGAGCAC
>WQYS01000494.1 GCA_009781125.1 Acidobacteriaceae bacterium
AGCCAGCACGCGCTGGAACTTCTTCGCCGATCATTAGCGTGACTTGCTAAACTCAATGTTGTACAGAAAAATATGAATCCCTGGCTCATCTCCATTCCGCTCGCGTATCTTCTTGGCTCGATTCCGTTCGGCTATCTGCTGGTGAAGATCTTTCGCCACGAGGACATCCGCTCGACAGGCAGCGGCAACATCGGAGCCACCAACGTGGCCCGCTCCGGAGCCAAAGGGCTGGGCATTCTCACTCTGCTGCTCGACGCGCTCAAAGGATACGTTGCCGTCGTCGTCGCCCAGAACCTCGCCGCGCTTGGTGGAGCAAATGTTGTTGACATTGCCGTCGTCGCAGCGGTTGCGGCCATTGTGGGCCACTGCTTTCCGGTCTGGCTGGGCTTTCGCGGCGGCAAAGGAGTTGCGACCTCCCTCGGGGTACTCATCGCGCTTTCACCAATCTCTACGCTTATTGCCTTCGCTGTCTTCGCCATCGTTTTTCTGCTGACGCGCTACGTCTCGCTGGCTTCGATTCTTTCCTCGGCGGCGTTTCCCTTCGTCGCACACCACTTCATCGGGATGAAGACACCTATAGCCACCGTTGGCCTTATCTTTATCCCGCTGCTGATTATTCTGAAACATCACCAGAACATCCGGCGCCTGCTCTCAGGCACGGAAAGCCGTTTCGGTTCGCGGAAGGCGGAAGCATGAGCCGCGTAGCAATTCTTGGCGCAGGAGCCTGGGGCACCGCCCTTGCACTCTCACTGGCGCGTCGCGGCGGCCATTCGCTGTGCATGTGGTCGTTTGACCCTGAACTCACGCGCCAGATCGATGACGCACGGGAGAACGTTCCGTTTCTTCCCGGCTTCCCCCTTCCCGAAGGCCTCACCGTTACGTCGGACCTCGCCTGCGCCGTCACCGGAGCGGACATTCTGCTGTTCACGACGCCATCGCAGTTTCTGCGCGAGACCGTCGCCAAGGTCGCGCCCCTACTTGCGCGTGAGCAGATTCTGCTGAGCGCAAGCAAGGGCATCGAAGAGACCACCTTCCTGCGCATGTCCGAGGTAATTGCATCATTCACGGCGAATCCCTGCGCCGTGCTCTCCGGGCCGACCTTCGCGCAGGAGGTCGCACAAGGCGCGCCCACGGCGGTCGTGGCTGCCTCGACCGATCCCGGAGTCGCGCGCACGATTCAGCGCGAGTTCTCGTCCTCGTCGCTGCGCCTCTACACCAACGACGACGTGATCGGAGTCGAGCTGGGCGGAGCGCTGAAGAACGTCATCGCGCTGGCCGCCGGAGTCGTCAACGGACTGGAACTAGGCCACAACACCGCCGCCGCGCTCATCACGCGCGGAATAGCCGAGATCACGCGGCTGGCCGTAGCCTGCGGAGGACGTCCGCAGACGCTTGCCGGTCTTTCCGGCATTGGTGACCTGGTGCTGACCTGCACGGGGTCGCTCTCGCGCAACCGTTCCGTGGGAACGGAGCTGGGACGCGGGAGGCAGCTTCCTGAGATTCTCTCCGGCATGGGGGGAAAGGTTGCTGAAGGAGTCCGCTCGACGGCGGCGGCGCTGGGGCTGGCCGAGCGTTACGGCGTGGAGATGCCGATCACATCGCAGATGGACGCCATACTCCACAGAGGCAAGCGGCCCGGCAAAGCCATTCTGGAACTGATGAGCCGTCCCGGGCGCGACGAATCGCTGAACTAGCGATAGAAGCCAGACAAACAAGGCGTGGTGAGCGGGGCGGGAATCGAACCCGCAACCCCGAGCTTAGAAGGCTCGTGCTCTATCCAATTGAGCTACCCGCCCCAATCTCCTCATGCGTCGCTTTTCTGATTGTAACGGCTCGCGCGGAAGTTCTCATCAGGCGGGTGCAGTCCTGCTTCATGCTTCCGCACAGATGGCAGTGCACCGCCGTCAGCGGCAGCGAGAAGGCCTTGCTACGAAGGATCGCCGTAACGCTCTTCAACGCCTCGGCCCAGTGGTCTTCGGCTGACTGCACATCGTGTCCCAGCGCCTTGATGTACAGGCTGAAGGCGAAGCCTTCCTGTGTCTCGGTGAAGTCCACAATCGCGGGACGAAGAACCAGCTCCAGCATGGCGTAGGGATGATCGAGCATGGCGGCGCGATGGCAGATGCAGTCCAGCATCTGCTGTTGGCGATGGCGCGAGGCAAAGATGGCGCGGTCGCGCGAAACGATGTCGATATAGCTGACAAATGCCGCCGGCGTCTCTTCGGCAATCCGGTCCAGATGAAGATGGAGATAGTCGAGCTGGTTCCGAGCTTCGGCGTCCCAATCAGCGGCGGCAATGGCCGACACATCACACTTGGCCGTAAACACCGGCGAACGGCTCCCATTCAGCGCGCGCAGAGAGCGTGCCAGCGGCGGGTACTCGACGGCCTCTGGTAGAGATTCGACGTCGTAAGGATGCTCGCGGAGATCCACAAAGTGAACAGCGGGATTGCCGGGGTCGGACCACGGAACAACTAAAACTGGATCGTCGTGGCCACACTCGGCGGACCAATCAGTCAGCATGTCTCTATTTTATCGCCACGCGCGGACGCCCCGCTCATGACGCGATCAAGCCGCATCAGAAGCGGGGCGTTCGTTTGGTGAGCCTACTTCACTGTGAATGGAACCGTTATGGATGTTGCAGCCGTGCTGCCGGCCGCAGCCGCCGTCACTACTACCTGATAACTGC
>WQYS01000495.1 GCA_009781125.1 Acidobacteriaceae bacterium
CGGTCGATGGCGTGGATGGCTTGATTGGACGAGGTCGTCGGCCCGGAGACGAACAGCGTGCCCGTACTGTTGAAGGCCAGATGATAGGCGGCAATCGACGGCTCCAGCGTGGCGAAGACGAAGATCTCGCGCTCGGGATTGATCTTGAAGATGGTGCCCGAGCGGTCGCCGACATATAGATTCCAGCGCTCGTCGAAGGCGAGTCCTGTGGCGATGCCCATGCCTTCGGCGAAGGTCGAGACCTCACCCTCGGGCGTGATGCGGTAGATTGTACCCTCAGCGCGCGAGCTGGCGTAGAGATAGCCCTGGCGGTCAAAGGCGAGCCCCGTGGGATTCA
This sequence comes from Acidobacteriaceae bacterium, assembly GCA_009781125.1. The sequence goes on from WQYS01000495.1 coordinate 338, forward strand.
TCAGGTCGCGGACGAAGGGCGTCATCTGAAAATCGTGCTGGATGCGAAAGATGGAGACGGGCACGGCCTGCCCGCGCGTCCCGGAGAGCGTAGCGAAGACTTGTCCATTGGCATCGACGGCGGGATTGGCTACCGGATGGAGGTTCTCCGCCATAGGCACGGCGACGCGAAGACGCAGCGGATTGCTGCGGTTGCCGTCGCTGTGCAGAACGAGATCGCCCGAGACCGAGCCGTCGGGCACCTGCACGTTTGCCTGCATGGGGCGGCTGAGAGTGACGGGAGCCGGAGTGTCGCCGATCGTCGCATGAGGGACGCGATGGCCTGCGGGTTCGAGATGCGCGCCATGAATCTCGACCGTTCCGCCGGGCATGGCCGCAGGCGGAGCGAGGCGGTCAAGATGCGGAACCGAATCGGAGTTGGTGTGAAAGAGGCTCATCGTTACTCCTAAGTAGAGTAAGCGCAGCGAGAGCGAGTGTAAATGGTTTTGGCGCTCCAGAGCGCTATCCCAGTAGTTGTATCCTCTCGAACCGTCATTCCGCAGCGAAGCGGAGGGATCTGCTTTTTGCCAGGAGTGGCTGGCCGAAAAATGCAGTTTTTAAACAGGTTTCCCCAAAAACCGCTTAGAATAGAGGCGATGAAATACTTAATCGCTTTGCTGGCAGTTGCTGGAATTGTTGTGTCCTCGATGGCGCTCCGCGTGCATAGGATGGACCCCTCGCAGGCTCCTCCCTGCGCCGTGACCGAGCATTTTGATTGTGGAACGGTCAACCACAGCCGGTTCTCTATCTTTCCGCCGCTCCCTCCGCCGAGCTTTGATGGGACCGGCGAGTCCCCCAGCCGATTCCACGTTCCGGTGGCCGTGCTGGGAATCGCCGGCTACGCCACCATCGGCCTGCTGGCGCTGCTGGAGCTCCATTTTCTGACCTTCGAGTTGTCGCAGATTGCGTTTTTCTTTGCGCTCTTTCTCTCCGCCATTGAGAAATACGTGCTGGCGAAGTGGTGTATCTACTGTCTGTGGTCGCAGATCATCATCGCGACGATCTTCGTGCTGAGCCTGTTGTGGATGTGGCGGAACTGGCACCGCAACAACCGTCCAGAGCAGTTCGCAGTGAGGTAGAGCGGTGTGGCCTAAGGTTCTGTTGAAGTTTCTGGAGCTGGCGGCTCCTCATGCGGTGCCGCTGGCGAACCGGTATCTCGCGCAGCGCAGCGTTAACGCCAGGGCAGGGCAGGACGCATTGGCGCTGGCCGGAGGCGTCCGCGACGAGTTCACCCGCGCCCAGGCCGGACTCTACCGCCAGATGCAGGAGCAGAGCGGCCAGCTCGCCGCGATATCCGACGAGGTAAGCAACGTGCGCGCGCTGGTCGAGTACAACAACCGCCAGTTGAAGGAACTCGAACTGCGCATGGCCTCCTACGGACTCTGGATCAAGGTTTGCTTCATCATCCTGATTCTGATGATGTCCGCGATGCTGGGCATCCTGGTGCGCGTGATGTCCGCGTAGAATGGGCTTCATGGGAATCAGCCGCGAACAAGCCCTGGACTACCTCCGGAGCGACGATCTGATCGGCCTGGGCATGGAGGCCGACGCCGTGCGCCGACGCCTGCATCCTGAAGGAGTCGTCACCTACATCATCGACCGCAACATCAACTACACCAACTTCTGCACCGAGTGCTGCTCGTTCTGCGCCTTCTACAGGCCGCTCAAGGGCAAGCAGGCGGCGGAAGGCTACGTCCTCGACTTCGACGCCATCTACCAGAAGATCGCCGAGACCGTAGAGATGGGCGGCACCGGCGTACTGATGCAGGGCGGCCTGCATCCCGACCTGAAGATCGACTGGTTCGAGCGGCTCTTCCGTGGCATACGCGAGCGCTTTCCTTCGGTCTGGCTGCACTGCCTGTCGGCAAGCGAGATTCTCGGCATCGCTGAGTTCTCTCAACTCCCGCTGCGCGATACCATCATGCGGCTGCGCGATGCCGGTCTGCAGTCCATCCCCGGCGGCGGAGCCGAGATTCTCGACGACGAGGTCCGCCATCGGGTTGCAAGGCTGAAGTGCAGGACCGACGAGTGGCTCGCAGTCCATCGCATCGCGCACGAACTGGGAATGCGCACCACCGCGACCATGATGTTCGGCGTGGGTGAGACCCTTGAGCAGCGCATCAACCACTTTGAGGTAGTCCGGCGCTTGCAGGAGGAGACCGGCGGCTTCACGGCCTTCATCCCATGGACCTTCCAGCCGGACCACACTGCGCTCGGCGGACGGGGATGGGAGAAGGCCACGGCGGTCGAGTACCTGAAGACGCTGGCCATCTCGCGCCTGTATCTCGACAACATCGAAAACGTGCAGGCAA
>WQYS01000496.1 GCA_009781125.1 Acidobacteriaceae bacterium
CGGCATAGACATAGCACGAAGACTTGGCGTCGCCGCGAATATAGTACCGCCCCTCGGGTCCGTTGAAGAGCTGCGTCTTCAGCGTGCGTTCGAGCGCCTGATCGGTGATCCGCGCCTCAACAGCAGAGGCGGCAGGAACAAAAGCAAAGAACGATCCCAAAGCGAGCACGAGAAGCAGAGACTTGCGCATTTCAAGCATGTCTTCAAGCTATCGCATATACGGCGGCCAATTCAAAATGTCGCAGGCAGACCACTCCGACAACGGAAGAGCGCCGAAGGTGCGGCTCTATACCAGCCCAGGGCGAAGCCCTGGGTACAGGTGCCTGCTTACCCATTAGGGCTGTAAGCCCGCTCTATGCCGATGTGGGGCGTCGCCCCACATCTTAGCTCTCGGCCAATCCGGAGAGAGGAAGAATCTAATGAATTTGGAAATCGACATCAACATTGATCTCAAATGGGACCGGTTTGCCGTTCTCCGTTGCTGGCTCGAAGCGATATTGACGCAGAGCTGCCAGCGCATTTTCGTCCAACCCGTGGCCAGCAGAGCGGGTAATCAAAAAACAAAAAGGTATCCCATCGATTCCCACCCATAGGGTAGCGGTCACAGAGCCGTTGAATTTGTCCACTCGTGCTTCTTTGCTGAACTCAGGTTCTACGGCTTTGATGAGCTTAGGGGGATGCTTTGGGTCAAATTTCTTAACTGGCTGCCCGTCGAGACTCGCGAGCGCAACCAGCGGGACAGCCTGTGAAAAATGCTCGCGCGCATATTTCTGCCAGTAGTCCGGCAGCATGGGAGCCATGTCAGCAAGCGTAGGGGAAAAGACTTTGCTGAGCGCTAGGCTATAGTCTCCATCCCCAGGAGTGTCTATCTCGATTTGCAGCGGTATCTTGGTGCTGAATTGTTCTAAATCATCGTTCTGAACGGCAAGTCCGACACGAAAACCTTTAAGGACAAGTTTCTTGCGTTCAAGCTGAACGCTTGCTGGAACAAAGCCGCAGAGCATAATGCTTGTCCGGTCCGAAAAGCCGTGGAGCTTACCATTCTTACCGAAGTGAAGATCCTCGCTGTCCCAACAGCCGCGCAGATAGACCAGTTTTCCTACAAGCTGAGCCTGTAGATCAACTTCCGTAGATTGAGCGTGAAGGGTATAGGAAACGAATCCCAGAAGCATCAGTGCTGGAAGAGTAATCCGACGAACAGATAACATTGATTTGACCTGAGAGATGAGTGTATAGAACCGGCATGGAAAAGTCGATAATCTGAGATTCAAGTGAAGACCGCTTCAGAGACGATTCGATCCATGCTGTCGGCGGGCAGGCATAAGCTGTCGCTTGCGCGCACGGCTGAGGTTTTGGCGTGTGTGCAGGAGAATCCGCGCAGAATCGGCCACCTGATCGAATGCCTGTGGGATGAAGATGCGGGCGTGGCTAATCGCGCCTCCGTAGTATTGGAAAAGTTTACTCGGGAGCGGCCCGGAGTTTTAGTCCGATGGAAGCCGCAGTTGCTCGGCCTGTTGGCGGAGTCAACGGAGAATGTACTGCGCTGGCATCTGGCTGTGATCGTGCCCAGGCTGCCGCTGTCCGCGTCAGAGTGCAGATGCGTAGCGAAGACGCTCGCAAGCTGGCTTGACGATGCGAGTTCCATCGTAAAGACTCAGGCCTTGCAGGGATTGGCCGACTTGACCGCGCAAGCGCCGTTCCTGTTGCAGGACGTGACCGATCTCGTACGCATTCACGGACGTTCCGGCACACCAGCCATGCGCGCCCGCAGCCGCCATCTGCTGAAGCGACTCACTCGCGCGGCGGAAGCTCGGCTTCGGTGAAGAGGCTTCCGGCGGCGTCCTTCACGCTCACCGCGGGCGCGAGTTGTCCCAGTTCCGCGAGCGGCCACTCGATGCTGAGCGTGGGGTCGTCCCAGCGGATCGAGCGTTCGCCTGCCGGATAGTAGAGGTTCGTCGTCTTGTAGAGAACCTCCGCCGTATCCGAGAGCACGAGAAATCCGTGCGCGAAGCCCTCGGGAATCCATAGCAGCTCCAGCTCGCCGGAGCCGTTGAACGGACGAAGATGGAAGCCAGCCCAGCGCTTGAAGTCGGGCGAATCGGCGCGCAGATCGACGGCCACGTCCCAGATGTGTCCGCTGAGCACGCGCACCAGCTTTCCCTGCGGCTTCCCCAGTTGATAGTGAAGTCCGCGCAACACGCCCTTGACCGAATACGACTGATTATCCTGAACAAACCGGGAAGGAAGTCCGGCGGCTTCAAAGGCGGCGGTGTTGAATATCTCGGCGAACCAGCCGCGGCTGTCTCCAAAGCGGCGCGGCTGAAGAATCTTCACATCGCGAAGCGGAGTCGCTAGAACCTGCATGAAAGAAGTGTAGCCGCAGGAGATCGGATTTACGCGCCAGAAATGCGCTTAAAACGCAGGCGGCGCAGACGGTTGATTCAGCCTGCGCGCGGCGATCATGCCGCCGGCGCCCTTAGGGTCCTTGTCCTTGATCTGGGCGTAGATCTTCTTTGCCTGATCGAGCTGATTCTGGTTCTCGTACAGTTCGGCGAGCTGCAGCAGCGCGGTGGACACCGGAACCGCCTTCGTCGGCCTGGTGGCGAGCTGGTTATAGAGATCGATGGCCTGCTGCGTGCGTCCCGTCTGGCGATAAATCTGCGCCAGCGCCAGCTTGCTCAGCGAAG
>WQYS01000497.1 GCA_009781125.1 Acidobacteriaceae bacterium
CTTCGTTCTGTGCGGGTGCTGCTTAGGTTTACTGCGGTATTACGAATCCCGGCACATTATTAGTACGTGTTACGGTACAGCGCTTTGTTTCTCTGGTTCAGGGTTGGCTGGTTGCCGCTGGCGACAACAGCCGACGTGGTTGGGGTTGGGGTTAAACGGGACCTCTCCCAGTCTTCACCGGGAGAGGTTCCGCGTAGACTTCGTTACAAATCCAAACTGAGACAGCGTGATTCATAACAGCCTCCAAAGAAAAAGGAGCGTGCGCGGAAACCCGCACACGCAAATCTCTCGCGGGATATCTCCTGCTTTGGACAGATCGGAGATACCTCACTTCCGGAACGCTGAGGGGAGATGTGCTGTCATTCCCTCCTCATTCGTCTCCGCTTGTTGGATCGGCGCTGCGGTGGCCGTGTGGCTCAGGCTGCCGCTCATGCCTTTCAGGGTGTTGGTCTTCGGCGTCCTCTGTGTACTGCATGAAATATCTGGCGATGCGGCTTATCAGGCTTTCTATATCCGCATTGGTACGGGCTGCCAGCAGGCTCGCAACCTCTTTGGCTAGTTGCTCGTCGTCGCCGCAGACATTCCAGAGAAAACCCGGCCAGTCTTCGGCGGGAAGCTCCAGACATTCATGGAACAACTCTTCCGCCTGGCTCAAATCGTTACCGGACATGACGCCATCTCCTTAAGCGAAAAGCTCCCACATAGACACTGAAGGGGGATGTGCTGCCACATCCCCCTCTCAGCCGCCGTCTTATTGAGTCAGCGTGATTGTGTTGAGCGTATTGGTAATGCTGCCGCTGGTGCCCTTCACCGTAATGGTGTAGGACTTCGGCGTCCGTCCGCCGCCGCCGCCGTTGCTGCCGCTACCGCCGCCGCAACCGATCATTCCGGCTACCGCGCCGAAGGCCAGCACAACTGCCAGAAGGCCGGTCATGCGAAGTTTCCTCGCCTTGCCGATCAGCACCACTGGCAGAAGCAGCAGGGCAAAGGCAACCGGAGAGTAGCTGCGCACACTTGCCGTTGCTGCCGCAAGTGTAATCGTCATCTTCGAGGTTTCTCCCGGTTTGATCGTGTCAGGCGTGAGGACCGGCACGACCCCACCCGGCAGGGCTGGAGACGACGTTGCGGTTAGCTTCACATCGCCGGTGAATCCGCCTACCGAGGCAACGCTGATGGTATATGTGGCCGTGCCTCCGCTGGCTGGAATGGTTGCTGACGCTGATGTCGTCACGCCTACCGTGAAGCCCGGTGTTACCGGAGCGGTTCCAGTGAAGGAGAAGGTTGTCGTCTTGCCGCCTGCCGTTACGGTCACTGTCTGCTGTCCCGTCCCGGTTGGAGTGACCGTTATGCTGACCGTACCATCGGGGCCGGTGGTGGCGGGGTTCGGAGTGTAGGTGAAGCCCGTCCCGGTTAAGGTAACCGCCACGCCCGGAACCGGATTCCCGTTGCTATCGACTGCCTTTACGACAACCGGATTAGCAAGAGCAGTTCCGGTAACTCCGCTCTGGCCGCCGCCGCTCACGATGGAAACGGTGGCAACCGCGCCGGAAACAACCTGATTCGGAGTCGGGGTCAACGTCCCGGTCGCGTCGTTGTAGACCGCGCTGTTGTCCGTGGTATACGTCGCTGTGATCGGGTGCGTTCCCGCCATCAGTGTCGTGAGAGTACAGGTGGCCTTGCCGCTCGTGATCGACTGAGTGGCGCAGGCGGTGAATACGTTTCCGTTGTCCTTGAAGGCTACCCTGCCCGTTGCGTTGTCCGACACGGTTGCCGTGAAGGTCACGCTCTGGCCGGTTGTCGAAGGATTCGCGCTCGATGTCAGTGTCACCGTCGGCGTGATCTTGGTTGCGGTCAGAGTGAAATTGACGCTCTTGCCGTTGCTGGTTGCCGTCCCCGTAAGCGTTCCCGCCTGAGTTGGCGTCACCGTGACGCTGACCTGTCCGTTAGCGTCTGTGGTGGCTGTGGCGGATGGCGCGAAGGTGAGTCCGGTTCCCGTGAAACTGACCGACACTCCTGCCACGCCACTTGGAGGCGCGCCGCCATCTAACACCTTCACTACAATCGGATTGGCGAAAGCGGTTCCGACGTTCGCGCTCTGGCCGTCTCCGCTCATAACGGTAAGACTACCCACGACCGGGGTTGTAATCTGTTCCGGCGTGGGCAGGCTTCCGGTGGAGGAGGCGAACGCCGTATCGCCTGCGTAGATAGCCTTGATCGGATGCGAACCCACCGTCAGATCGAGGGTGGAATAGATTGCCGTGTAAGTGCCCGAACTATTCTGAACAAGGCCTGTTCCCATCAGCGTTGTTCCATCGTAGAAGTAGACCGTTCCCGTTGGATCGCCCGTATACGATGAGGTCACCGTGGCGGTGAAGGTCACGTTGCTGCCTGCGGTCTGCGGGTTCACGTCTGACGTTACGCTGGTCGATGTTGGGAAGGGCACGACAAGGAACGGATAGGCCGCCAGATTGCTTATGTCGGGCGAGTTCCCTCCGGGGTATCCGAAGCCTGTGCCGTTGTCCGCAGCCGTCGCGTACACGTAGAGCCAATGCAGTCCCAGACTCACGGTTGCCGATTTCGGGTTGTATGTTGTACCTCCGGGGGCTGTCATTCCACGCTGCTCTTGCGTCAGCGAAGTTCCGGCAACGCCGTCCACGGCGTAGTACACCGATGCCGGACGCGGGTTC
>WQYS01000498.1 GCA_009781125.1 Acidobacteriaceae bacterium
AATGTTCTTTTCCGCGAGCATCGCCGTGAGGGCTGCGATGACGGCATCCTGCATGTTGCCGGAGATGGGAACCAGGCCGCGATAAAGAGGAACGCGGGTTTCGAGCGCCTTGGCGAGCTCTTCGTTCGACCACCAGACCAGATTGGAGAAGCGCGCGGGCAGAAGGTTGGTTTCAGGCATGAGCTTAAGGGCGAAGACAAGGCCCCGCGGCTCGGACTGAAAATGAACATCGGCAAACAGGCCGGTGTCGCTGAGCTTCTGAGCTGCGGCTTGAACCGCTGCTACCGTTGAATCCGTGCCGGGCTTGAGGCCGGTGAAGGCGAGCAGCTCGCTCTCAGTGTAAACAGAGGCTCCGCTGAAGATGATCTTCGCGGGAAGCATGATGGCCTGCGCGGGAAGCATGATGGAAAAGAGCGAAAGACAAAGAACCAGCATCGCAAGAAAACGAGTCGTCGCACGCATACGAAATACGATACCCGATGTAGCGATGGGTGAGAATACAAAATTTTCCGCTCGTGCTACCCTTCCAGCGCCTGCTTCAGGTCGGCGATGATGTCCTCTACATCTTCGATGCCCACCGAGATGCGCATCATGCCGTCGGTGATTCCCATCCTGCGGCGGCCTTCGGCTCCGGCGGCGGCGTGCGTCATCGTGGCCGGATGATTGACCAGCGTCTCTACTCCGCCGAGCGATTCGGCCAGATACGCCAGGCGCAGACGCGCGGCAAAGCAACTGGCCCGCTCAAACGATCCCAGATCAACCGTAATCATCGAGCCGAACCCCATCTGTTGACGCCGCGCCAGCTCGTGCTGCGAATGCTCCGCCAGTCCGGGGTAGAAGACCTGCTTCACCGCCGGATGTTTTTTCAGAAAATCGGCGACGGCGCGGCCGTTGGTGTCGTGCTGTTTCATGCGCACGGCCAGCGTCTTCACGCCGCGCTGCAGCAGAAAGCTCTCGAACGGAGAAAGAATTCCCCCCGTGCACTTCTGCACGTAGCCGAAGCGTTCGGCCTGCTCGGGCGTAGTGCAGTTCAGCACGCCACCCAGCCCGTCGGAGTGCCCGTTCAGGAACTTCGTTGTCGAGTGCATCACGATGTCGGCTCCCAGAGCGATCGGCTGCTGCAGGCAGGGCGACAGAAACGTGTTATCGACGCTCAGCTCCACGCCGCGCGCGTGACAGATGTCGGCAACGGCGCGAATATCCGTAATCGCCAGCATCGGATTGGTGGGCGTCTCGATATGCACCAGCCTGGTCTCGGGAGTGATCGCAGCGGCGACATTCTCAGGCGCGGTCGTATCGACGTAGCTAAACCTTAGCCCGTAGTTCGCCATAACCTTGTCGAAGACGCGCTGCGTTCCGCCGTACACGCTGACCGAGCATACGACGTGGTCGCCCGCCTTCATCATCGTGCACAGAGCGGTAATGGCAGCCATACCCGAAGCAAAGACATGAGCGCTCGTGCCGCCTTCGAGCGCGCACAGGCTCTCCTCCAGAGCATCGCGCGTCGGGTTCGACACGCGGGAGTACTCGTACCCCTTATGCTTGCCAATCGCCTGCTGCTGATAGGTCGAGGTCAGATAGATAGGCACGTTCACCGCGCCGGTCAGCGCATCCGGTGTCTGTCCTGCGTGAATGGCCCTGGTTGCAAATCCCAGCTTGCTTGCTTCCGTTCCCATGCATTCAAACTTAACAGAATTCCTATGGAGCTGTGGCGTTCGTAGCGGCGTTCGCATCCGACGCGCCCACGACCCCAGCATCTACCCCTTTGACCCGCGGGTAGTATCCGCTCCGGGTCCGCACCGTGAGCTTGCCATAGTTCTTCGCCTTGGCGTCTACGTGGACCAGCCTGTAACCACCCAGCGTGGGCGACTTGGTGGAGTGGTACGCAATCGTATACTGCGTGCGGATGTCCTTGGCCACCTCCGCCGTAGTCGCATCGATTTCGCTGGTCGAGTGCGGGAAGTATGACTCGCCGCCGGTCTGCTCGGCCAGCGCCTCCAGCACGCGCCTACAGCGGCGTGCCTCGCTCTTATCGAGGTCCTGGCCGAAGAGCAGGCCTATCGTATAAATTACTGGCCCGTCCAGATCCTGAATTCTCCGGATCGCCTGCTCCAGCGATTCGCTGGATGCGTTATCATAGCCATCCGTAACAATAAGAAGTACCTGCTTGGGATGCTTTGCATTCTTAGTCAGATAATCGGCTGAAGCCACCAGCGCGTCATACATCGCCGTCTCGCCTTTGGGCTGGATGTACTGAAGTCCTGCGCGCAGCTTCTCCACGTCGCTGGTGAAGTCCTGATCGACGTACGGCTCATCCGAGAAGTCCACCACGAAAGCCTCGTCCTCGGGATTGGACAGCTTCACCAAATCAAGCGCCGCCTGCACGACAGCATCCTGCTTGTCGAGCATCGAGCCGGAGCTGTCGATCAAAATCCCCAGCGAAACCGGCAAATCTTCGCGACGGAACGAGGCGATGGTCTGCGGAACGCCATCCTCGTAGACACGGAAATTGTCTTTGGTGAGATCGAGGATCGACCGTCCGCTGGTATCGAGCACGGTGGCATTCAGCCGTACCTCGAAGGCGTCTTCCCGCAGCGTATATTTGCCGCCCGCGCCTTTACGGATCGGGCCCAACCCCTGCGGCTCAGAGGTTCCAGCCAGTGGCGGAGGAGACTCGGGGTCG
>WQYS01000499.1 GCA_009781125.1 Acidobacteriaceae bacterium
CCCTGCTGATCGGAGGCAAAGATGGTGATCAGGGCGTGCCCTATCCTGCGGCTATTGCTGTCGTCAGCGCGGACGGAACGGAGAAGCTTCTTATCGCCGATAACCTCTCCGATGACGTGCTGCTCATGGATGCCACAACCGGAGCCATCGAGAAGAGATTCGATCTTGCAGAAAGCGACGCGGTGCCTTCAACGTATCCTGTCGCGCTCGCCATATCAAAGGATGGCGCGCGCGCATTTGTCGCGCTGTGGAACGCTTCAGAGATCGCCGAACTGAACCTGAAGAATGGAACCGTGGCCCGTAAACTTGCGCTGCTGAAGCCGCAAGACACGATAGCCGCAGGTACGCATCCCTGCGCCATGGAGGTCTCTCCCGACGGCAGGACGCTCTATGTAGCGCTCGCCAACCGCGATGCGGTTGCAGCCGTGAGTATCGGCGCAGGCCAGTTTGCGGTGAAGGGATACTTCGACACCCGTCTGCCGCACCAGACTTACTTCGGAGCTGAACCTGCATCGCTGGCAATATCGGCTGATGGATCGCGGCTCTACGCGGGCAATGCGATGACCGATTCGGTTGCGGTTCTGGATACGGCGAAGCTAACCGCGAAGACTGCAAAACAAGGCATGATCGAGCCACTGGGCTTCATCCCTACCGAGTGGATGCCTATGTCGATGGCCATGATCGGCGACAAGCTCTATCTGGCGACGGCCAAAGGCAAGGGGACAGGTCCGAATAACATGCCGCAGCGCATGGCAGACTGGCAAAAGGAACCAGCAACACCCTCAACATCGACTGCAACAACAGAGCGCCACTCTCATAAGGGAATTTCTGGAAAAGACCCCGCGAGAACATATATTGCGACTCTGCTCTACGGTTCGCTGGCCGTGCTGGATACGAAGGCTCTCGGGGCTGACCTGCCGCAATGGACCGCTGAAGTGCTCGAATCGAACCGCATGAAGGCTGCCGAAGAGAAGATTCCGTTTGCCAGCGGCAAGAGTCCCATCAAGCATGTCATTTACATCATCAAGGAAAATCGCACCTACGATCAGGTCTTCGGCGACCTGACAGCGAACGGCAAGCCTGTGGGCAACGGCGATCCTGATCTGACCATGTACGGCGAGGAGATCACGCCCAACCAACACGCTCTGGCGCTGCGCTTCGGCGTGCTCGATAACTTCTACGACTCCGGCGAGGTCTCCGGCGACGGACACGTCTGGTCCAACGCGGCCATCGGAACCGACTACCTGGAGAAGACCTGGCAGCAGAACTACAAAAACGGCCAGCGCAGCTACGACTACGAGGGCATGGTGGCCAACGGCTACCCGATGCTGCAGAAGATTCCCGACGTCAACGAACCGTCCAGCGGCTACCTGTGGGGCAATCTGGCGCGGCACGGCCTGAGCTACTTCCACTTCGGCGAGTACATCTCCTCGAAGTTCTGCGATCAGCGAGCAAGCAAGAGTTCCCAGGCAGGCCCAGTGATCGAAGGACAGCACTGCGCGATTGGCCATATTCAACCGGGAGAGGCGATTCCTGACGAGTGGGGTGGTGGCATGAACAAGTGGCCGTGGCCGATTCCGCGGCTCGCCAGCAATACGGCAACCAAGCCGGAACTGGTCGGACACTTTGCCGCGGAGTACCCGGACTTCAACCTTGCCATACCGGATCAGATACGCGTCGAGGTCTTTCTGCGGCACCTGAAGCAGTGGGTCGCCGACCGCGAGGCGGGCAAGGACACGATGCCGAACTATGTGATGTTGAGGCTTGGCAACGATCACACGGCTGGGACGACTCCCGGCGGGCCATCGCCGAAGTCCTCGGTTGCAGACAACGATCTTGCCGTAGGACGAGCAGTCGAAGCCATCTCGCACTCTCCGTTCTGGGACGACACTGCGTTCTTCATTCTCGAAGACGACGCGCAGAACGGAGCCGACCACGTGGACGCTCATCGCAGCACGGCGCTGGTGGTCAGCAAGTACGCTCCGCATAAGGCTGATGGCGAGCCGTTCGTGGATAGCCGCTTCTACACCACGGTAAGCATGATCCGAACCCTGGAGGCCGTGCTGGGACTGCCTCCGATGAACAGCAATGATGCGTTTAGTTCCCTCATCGGCTCGCTGTTCACAGGGCCGGGAGATCAGGCTCCGTTTGAAGCCGATTACAGTAATCGCGATAACGGCCTGATCTATACGGCGAACAAAGCCACTGCGCCAGGAGCGAAACAGTCCAGCAAGATGGACTTTCACCACGCCGACCGGGCCGACGCGCGCAAGCTGAACGTGATCCTCTGGAAGGACGCCATGGGCGACAAGCCCGTCCCTGCGATGCTTCTTGAGAAAAGAAAGAAAGCGCAGAAGGACGACGATGACGATTAAAATGAATGGAATGAATCCATTTGATTTGAAGCCGTGGTTCAGCGAACGTCCGTGGGGAAAGAGCGATCTCAGCCCCTGGTACAAGGAAACAGGAACCAAAGAGCTGGTTGGCGAAGCCTGGCTGACCGGACCGCAGTGTGTCGTCGCCTCCGGAGAGTGGGCTGGACGGACACTCGATTCTCTCAACAGCGAGCTGGGCGGCGAGTTTCCGCTGCTGGTGAAGATGCTGTTTCCCAGCGAGAAGCTCTCCGTGCAGGTGCATCCCGACGATGCGCAGGCTCAGGCTGCGGGAAAGACTCGCGG
>WQYS01000500.1 GCA_009781125.1 Acidobacteriaceae bacterium
AGCGATGAAATTTAGAGGAATACTTTTCAGCATGTTGTTGGCGGGCTTGTGCATGGCGGCGATGGCCCAGGTCGGACCTTCCCGCGATCGGGACGTATCCCCGAAGCTGGATCTTTCGGTTCTGTACAGCGCTCTGCATACGAACGCTCCGGTAGGGACGTGCAACTGCTTCTGGTTGCAGGGAGGCACGGCAGAGCTGGCCGTGCCGGTGTGGAAGAACCTGTCGGTAGTAGGCGAGTTTGGCGGCCAGACGACGAAGAAGATGGGTCCAGTCGTCAACGCCATTGGCCTGAGCCAGATCAATGCATATGGTGGTTTGCGGCTGCGGCTGCCGAACCACACGCTGTTCCAGCCCTACGGGCAGGCGATGGCGGGCGTGGTTCATGGCTTCAACAGCCAGTTCCCGATGACGTACAACATCCAGACGGGTGAAGTTACCTATGCAGCATCGGCGAACTCGTTTGGCATGGTGTTAGGAGGCGGCCTGGACTGGGCGGTCTCGCGCCGGTTCTGGATACGTCTGCCGCAGGTTGACTACCACTACAACCAGCTTCCCAATCTTCACAAGGCGCTGACGGGCCAGGGGCGCGATCAGCAGAACGAGCTTCGCCTCAGCGCTGGCGTGGTTGTGCGCTTTGGCAAGATGGCGGCTGCGGCTCCGGTGGTGTATGCCTGCTCGGCGTCGCCGGCGGTGGTCTTCCCGGGCGATCCGGTTACGGTCACAGGCACGGCTCAGAACCTGAATCCGAAGCGGACGCCTGTGTATAGCTGGGCCATGGAAGGCGGCGCGATTACGGGCGCGGCTGAGGTGGCTCATGTGGAGACGGAGAGCCTGGCTCCGGGCACGTACGCGGTCAAGGGCCACGTCTCGCAGGGCAACAAGCCTGCGGATGTGGCTGATTGTACGGCGGAGTTCACGGTGCGGGCCTTTGAGCCGCCGACGGTGAGCTGCTCGGCGAATCCGTCGACGGTCAGGCCGGGCGGCTCGGCCACGATCACGGCGAACGGCGTCAGCCCGCAGAACCGTCCGTTGACGTACAGCTACAGCTCGACGGCGGGTTCGGTCAGCGGTACCACCTCGATGGCAACGCTGGCGACGACAGACGCGGCTCCGGGACCGATTACGGTGACGGCGAACGTGGTGGACGACAAGGGCCAGACGGCAAGCTGCACGGCGACGGTGATGGTAGTGGCTCCAGAGGTTGCTCCGCCGCCAGCGCCGAAGACCAGCGGTCTTTGCTCGATCAGCTTTGATCGGGACAAGGCCCGTCCCACGCGCGTGGACAACGAAGCCAAGGCGTGCCTTGACGACGTGGCGTTGAGCTTGCAGCGCTCGGCGGACGCGAGGCTGGCAGTAACGGGCAACGCGACGGCGAAGGAGCGGGCGGCAGAGGCCAGGCATCACGGCAAGCACGCAGTGGATGCAGCGGCTCTGCGCGCGGTCAACGCGAAGGACTACCTGGTGACGGAGAAGGGGATCGACGCCAGCCGTGTCTCGGTGTTTACGGGCACGGAGGACGCAACGGTCACGACGACGACGCTGGTTCCTGCGGGAGCGACGCTGGACACGGCGGGGACCACGCCGGTGGACGAGAGCGCGGTGAAGGCGATACCGCGCAAGGCACTCGGCGCGCGTCACGCCGCTCACAAGGCAGCAAAGTAGGGTAATTCAACGACACACATCACGGCTCCCGGCCAATCGCCGGGAGCCGTGATGCTTAAAGCGTTTCGAGTTCATTGTAGAGTTATGTACTTTTCAGATGAGTTGCGCCAACGGCGCTCATATGCCATCGCTCGAAAAGCGCCAGGAGATACGAAGCGGCTTCGGCGCTTTCACTCAAACATTTGATTTTACTGGGGAATTTGGAGCGGGAGACGGGGGTCGAACCCGCGACATCTACCTTGGCAAGGTAGCACTCTACCACTGAGCTACTCCCGCTCTACTTGGCGAGTATATCGTTCCCGGGCTTCTCAGGTCAATGCTCACTCATACTTAGCAGGAGAAAAGATGCGGTTCTGGCAGGGGTAAAATCCTCGCTGTTTCGGTTCTGATGCGAGCCTCTGGAGAACCCGTCGAGGCACCCGGATCGAGCCCCGTTTCAGGCCTCCGCGATGATATACTTAAAACAGTGAAATTTCCGGCCTGACCTGCGTAAAGTGCTTGATTTACGCGGCTTTTCCGAAAGCTCCGGTTCGAAAGCGAACGGCGCGCAAAGAGATATATTCAGTAGAATTCGGGGACGGTTTTTCCTCTCACATACGTCAGGAGATTCATGGCAACGACGGTACCCTCCGCAGCAGACGAGTTCGACAACACAAACGGCAGCAATGGCTACTCGGCTGAGAACATCACGGTCCTGGAAGGCCTGACCGCCGTGCGCAAGCGTCCGGCGATGTATATCGGCTCGACCAGCGAGATGGGATTGCATCATCTCGTCTACGAGGTGGTGGACAACTCGGTCGACGAGGCGCTGGCCGGATTTGCCTCGCGTATTGACGTCACCATCCATGTCGATAACTCGATCACCGTCATCGACGATGGCCGCGGCATTCCGGTCGATGACAAGACCGTCAACGGCAAGACCATGTCTGCCGTGCAGGTGGTCATGACCATGCTGCACGCCGGAGGCAAGTTCGATGCCTCCAACTACAAGGTTTCCGGCGGCCTGCACG
>WQYS01000501.1 GCA_009781125.1 Acidobacteriaceae bacterium
GAGAACCGCGATTTCTACTCTCCCGACCAGGAGCCGACGACTACGCTGCCCTTCAAGCTGTGGCACGTCTCCGGGATGGATAACTACTCGATTCCGGTTCCCATGGTTGTGGGGAAGCCGGTCAGCAGCAATGCGGCTCAGGCCGCTCCGAATCCCGCCACGGGCAGCGGGCCCTATGGCTTGTATCTTGGCAGCGATATACGCAAGGCCTACTACGGCAACGGAAGCCTGAGGGGTGAGGGGCAGAATCTGGGCATCCTGTCCTTTATCGGAACAGACCTCACGGATCTCCAGACCTACTACGCAAATATAGGCCAGACCTACCCGGGGAGCATCATCACATTGTTATCCACGGATGGAAGCAGCCTGGACTGCCCCTCCAGCACCTGCAACGACACGGAGCCGACGCTGGACCTGGCGATGGTGCTGGGCATGGCGCCGGGACTGGCAAATGTGACGATGTATGTCGGCAACGACGACACGGTGATTGCTGCAGCCATGACGACGAACGATCCTCTGCCGATGACGATCAGCTGCTCATGGACGTGGTCTCCGACGGACCTGGACGAACTGGAGCCCTACCTTCAGAGGATGGCGGCGCAGGGGCAGACGTTCTTTACCGCCTCTGGCGACAACGCCACCTGGACTTCGGGCTGGCCCCCGACGTGGCCTGCCGATGACCCTTATGTGACCACAGTCGGGGGAACGGAGCTCGGGACCAACACGGACGGATCGTGGCGGTCGGAGTCGGCATGGATCTCATCGGGTGGCGGCTTCTCGACGAACGGCATTGCGATTCCGTCATGGCAGCAGATTCCGGGGGTGATCAACGCCAGCAATCAGGGCTCGACCACGCTGCGCAATGGCCCGGATGTGGCGGCGATCGCTGACGAATTCTACTTAGTGGATAACGCGGGCTGGACCGCAGTTGCCGGAACCAGCGGAGCCACGCCGGTCTGGGCCGCTTATATGGCGCTGGTGAACCAGCAACTGGCCGCCAACGGACAGCCGCCGATAGGCTTCCTCAATCCGCTGATCTATCAGATGAATAGCACCGACCCGACTTCTTACAGCAGGGGCTTCCACGACATAAGCAACGGATTCGCGGGCAGCTATCAGGCGGTGACAGGATACGATCTGGTCACCGGATGGGGCAGCCCGACTCCTGCTCTGGTGGACGTACTGGTCGCGGCGCCGGCGGACTTTTCGCTCGCGTTGCCGGCGCCACCGGCGATGATGCCGGGTAACAGTGTAAGTTCGACGGTCTCGATCCTGGCGTCCGGCGGCTTCTCATCAGCGGTGGATTTGACGGCAACGAATCTGCCTGAGGGAGTGACGGTAGAGTTCACGCCGACATCGATCAGCGGGACCGAGACCTCACAGGCGACCTTTACCGTGACGTCTACGGTTGCGCTGGGCACGCATCCGATCACAATCACGGGAACCAGCGGAACCGTGTCGCACTCCGTGACGGTGAGCCTTACGGTAGGCGAACAGCCGGACTTCACGCTTGCAGCCAATCCGAATCCGCTGATGTTGATGCCGGGCCCCACTGGTACTGGAAGTGCAATTATCTCGATCTCTCCGATCTCCGGCTTCTCATCCCCCGTAACTTTGTCGATGACGAGTCTGCCCTGGCAAGAAGCGGAGGCGGGAGAGTCGCTTTACCCCGTGATGATCTACGGGACCCTGACCGCACGGGCTACCTTCACAGTGCCGACGGATGCCGTGATTGGAACGACGGTTCCGGTCACTATCACAGGAACCAGCGGGAATCTGACTCATACCACGACGCTCAATATCACGGTGGGAAGCTCAGTGCCTGACTTCTCGATCGGGATGGGCCCACAGGTTGGGGTGATGCCGGGCTCCAGTGGAACTTTGTCAGTCTGGCCTATCGTGGCTGGCGGCTTTTCGTCTCCTGTAACTTTTTCGATAACGGGTCAGCCTGATGGAGTGACGGTCGAGTTCTCGCCCTCGCCGGTCAGCGCGCCCGACACCTCGGTAGCAACCTTCACGGTGGCGTCTACGGTCGCGCCGGGGGGCTACTATATCGAGCTCACGGGAACTGGCGGAGGTATTACGCACTCCGTGTATATACCCCTCGTTATAACCACAATGGACTTCTCGATCGCAGCGTCGCCGGAGACACTGGCGGTGATGCCGGGCAATAGTGGAAGTTCGACGGTCTCGGTGAATGGGATCAACGGCTTCCCGGACGTTGTAGGTTTGTCGGCGGCAGGTCAGCCTGATGGAGTGGCGGTGACATTCTCGCCCTCGCTTCTCACCGGCCCCGGAACCTCACAGGTTACCTTCGCTGTGGCGTCTACCGCCGCCTAGGGGACGTATCCGATCACCATCACAGCATCTGGTGGATTTCTCACGCACACGGCGACGGTCTATCTTACGGTAGGCCCGGCGCAGCCGGACTTCTCGATCGCGCCGCCGCCGCCGCTGGGGGTGATGCCAGGGAACAGCGGAAATTCGACGGTCTCGATTGCAACGGTAGGCGGTTTCTCGTCGGAGGTGGATCTGTCGGCGACGGGCCTGCCTGATGGAGTGACGGTCGGGTTCGCGCCCCCGTCGGTCACCGGGAGCGGAACCTCGCAGGTGACCTTCACGGTAGCGTCTACAGCCTATCCGGGGATGTATCCAATCACCATCACGGGAAGC
>WQYS01000502.1 GCA_009781125.1 Acidobacteriaceae bacterium
GCCCAATCGGCTTCCGCTTTCCCTCGCTGTTTGTCGTTGCCGCCGACACCTCCACCACCGACAACATGCTGATTGCGGCGGTCACCGCTCATCCTGAGGTTCTGCCCAGCTATAACGCAGGCTCCGAGCTGGTCCGTCCGCTGCTGAACGAGTGGCTGGGAGAGAACCCGCTGGAGCCGCTTACGGTGATCGACCACGAGGGCCAGCCCTTTCAGGACGGCGCTCTGGTCGTCGTTCCCATGCAGGCCAATGACGCCGGCGTGCTGGCTCCGGCTCTGGCCTACTCACTGACTCATGCCTGGTTCCGCTCGTCGCTGCGCTGGCTCAACGAGGGCGTTCCGCAGTTCATGGCGCTGCTGTGGTCGGAACAGAATCAGGGCCGTGATGCTGCGCTGGCTCAGCTTAATGCGCAGGTCAGAGACCTGGCGCTGGCTGAACCTCAGTTCACCGCGCCGGATTCGTCGGGCACAGGCAACGAGGCTGGCCAAAGCCTCATAGACGCGCACGACGAGGTGTATTACCGAACCAAGTCCGCCGCCGTACTCTGGATGCTGCGTTCGATGGTGGGCGATGCCGCGCTGAAACATACACTGGCGCTCTACCGCGACACCGTTCTGCATAATCCAAAAGACGAAGACGCGCACACCTTCCAGCGCCTGCTGGAGCAGGCCGCACACCGCGATCTGGGCTGGTTCTTCGAGGACTGGGTCTACCGCGATCGCGGTCTTGCCGACCTCTCCATCGTGAGCGTCACGCCGCGCGACCTGTCCACGGCTGCCAGGACAAGCTGGCTGGTGGCGGCTGAGATCCGCAACGATGGCGCTGCCGCCGTGGAGGTTCCCATCACGGTCCGCTCGGGAAAGCTCACCAAGACGGAGTTTCTGCGGCTCGACGGCCACAGCACCGCCTCGACCCGCATCATCTTTGAAGGAGTTCCCGCCGAGGTTCAGGTCAACGATGGGACTATCCCGGAGCTAACCACATCCGTGCACATTCGGAGTCTTGTTTCGGGCACTCCAGATCAGTGAGCGCCATGAGCGCCAAAGGCGCTCTTGTTCGACTTACTTCAGCGATGATGGCGATGAGCAGACGAGGCAGGATGAGCCAGATTGTCATGCCACTGCTGCTGCGCTCCCCATAGTCTTGTGGCAGTCAGGTCGATGCGGAAGGGTTCCGCCGAGGTGGTTCGCGGAAGAACCGCGTCCAATCCATCGCCGAGCTGCGGGATTGCCTTCGCCAGCGCGTCCAGTCGGGCTTGAGTGGCCATTCCAACTAAATGGAAGGTCGATCCGGCGTTGTCTATCTGGCCCGTCAGTATGGCGGGGTCATGCCCGCCGAGATTAAGTCTCACAGGATCGAGATGCATACTATCGTCAGCAGGCGGTTGCGGCTTTCTGTTGCGGCCTCGGCGTTTGTCTTGCTCCAGCGGACTTATGGTATGCAACACAGGATCATTGTCCAGCAGTGAAACGCCCTTCTTTCCAGAGGTTTTCAGGCGTGCTCCAGCAAGTGTCACGCTGCCGTCCCACCTGCCTTTGGGGAAGATCATGAGGTTCGCGCCATGGTAATAAGAGAGGTTTCCGGTAAGCATACCTTCAGCCGCGAGCCCTTCCGGAACCCTGGGACTGACGATATGCCACCAGTCGATCAGCCTGGACGCTGGGACGTCTGCGACAACAGCCTCAACCGTAGCATCACGCCATTGGCGGACATCCAGTACTGTGACGCCAAGCACAACTGCTGGTTTGTTCCCCTCAGATGGACAGACACAACGAATATGCGAAAAGCTGCGGAAAAACTCTGCGGCTTCACCGTTGCACGACAGATCAACCGTTAATGGCTGCTCTGGGATGAACTCTTCGCGTCTGACATCGTTGATCCGCAAACGAGTTTGAACCGTGTTCGTACCTACTCTGCCTCGTATCTTCGTCTCCAGCGTGAGCTTGCCGCGCCATCCGGCATCGTGGCCCAGAACGACATGCGATGCTTCTCCCAGCGGAGCGTTACGCCAGGAGCCATCCACTTCGATAGGGAAATCGGCAAGTGACGTAGCCCGGCCTCCGGCCCTGTTCAGGGTGGCCTCAAACCGCATCACGCCTGTGTACTGAACATAGATGTCGGTCCGAGCCGGATGGCCTTCCAGACGCAGCCGCCACCGCTCCGGATCAGGCAGCCAGAGCGCAAAATCGGCGTCGGTCAGCGAGAAGGGCATCTTCTCGTCGCCCTGCTTCAGGTTCAGGCGCGCGCCGGTGGCTTCGATATATGGAAATCGCGGCGTCCGGCCCGCCTTCTTCTGGGCCGTGGGAGCGGCCTCGATACGCGAGGCATGGAGCAGCAGGCTTTCAATGTTCCATCTGCCGTCGGGCAGGCGGACGAGGTTCATGCTGGGGTCTTTGAAGCTGATGGTCGAGAACTCGACCCGTCCGCGCCATAGCGAACTGATGCGCAGCGTGGCCCGCACCTCGTTGGCACGGATGATCGGCTCATAGCCAAACTCAGGGTCTTCGCTGACGACAAAGTTCGTGAGCGTAAAGCCCGGCCACGGAAACAGATTCAGATTGACATTATCCAGATGCACCGGGCGTCCGATGCTTTCGCCGATGCTGGTGGCAATGCTGTGCCGGAAGCGGCTCAGATTGATGAAAGGC
>WQYS01000503.1 GCA_009781125.1 Acidobacteriaceae bacterium
CACAGGAAACTCTGTAGTTTCTCGGGAAACTTAGGAGTTTCCAACTTTTCAAGGAGCATTATGCCGATGTTCAGTTCGGAACCCGAACCGCAAAAACCCAGAATACGAGGACGCGATTATCGCGGAATTACGGTCAACACAAAACTAACCGGGCCGGAGAATGAGACCGTCCTTGATGCGGCAAAGACCGCAGGAAAAACAGTCGGTGAATGGCTCCGCGAGGTTGCCCTGAAAGCCGCCGCGAACACCGAACCCGATCCCACCTTTACCGAAGTTGTTTACAGCAGGAACGCGATTCTATCGCTCCTGCAAATGGTGGCACAGAAGACCGGCGTGGCTCAGGATGCCATCGCCAAATCAGCAAATTCTTTGCGGCAGGATAAGCACCAGAAAGCCGTGAAAACGATGGAAGAGTATACCCAACCAACCACGAAAGAGAGGTAACACGTGGCCTTTGAATGGGGTCGTAGAGAACGCATTTATTTCCCGCCGCGAGCGCCGATCTATAAGCTGACGGCGTTCCTGATGACGGCGACGCTGGCCGTCGTCTTTTTCTTTGTCCAGATCAACATGCTGATGACGGTGATGCAGCGATCCTACTTGACCGACTACATCCTCTCTTGCATCGGCGCGTCGCTCAAGATGCACGGCGACTACCGCCTCATATATATAGCTGGCGGGAAAAATAAGCCCCGCCTTGCTCTGCCGAGCGACCTCGTAAACCAGACCACGGAGCTAGCTACTCTGGCCCAGGCTAAGGGATTTACGACCGTCCTGCGAGGACCGTCCATCCGCTACGAAGATGGCTCACTTCACCGCTGGATGGGAACCCTGTACTTTGACGACGCGGGCATCTTTGGTCTGTTCCGTTTCGCTATGATTGCCACGCTTGTGACCCTCGTGGGTCTGCTCGTGTGGGCAATCCCCGCCGACATCAAGCGCGAAAAACTTCTGAAGTATGGCCGACTCCTGAGCGGTCCAGAGGAACTTACGCCCCGCCAGTTCAACCGCAAGGTCAAGGGCGAAGGCTTGGGTTTCAAGACCACGGAGATGAAGGAGCTTCTGCGCATCCCGCAGGAGAAGGAGGCGCATCACATCCAGATCGCCGGGGACACCGGAACCGGAAAGTCTACCTTGATTGTTCAAGTCCTTGGACAGATTCGTGGCCGTGGCGATTGTGCCATTGTCTACGATCCGGGCTGTTACTTCGTCCAGCAGTTCTTTGACGAGAAGCGCGGCGACATCATCCTCAATCCGCTGGACGCCCGCTGTCCGTATTGGGGACCGGCAGAGGAGATGCGGCGCAACTCCGACGCCGTGACCATAGCCACGTCGCTGTACCAGCCGGACAACAGCGGCAAGGACGAGTTCTTCTATAGAACCCCGCGCAAAATCTTTGCGCACATGCTCAAGCATGGACCTACGCCGCACCAGTTGGCCGAGTGGATGGCCGACGAAGCCAAAATCGACGAGCTTGTTAAAGGCACAGAAATGGAGCAGTTCGTCAGCCAGAAGGCGGGACCGCAACGCGCAGGCGTGATGTCCTCTCTCAGCATGGTTGCCGACAGTCTGAGGCTTCTGCCGCCTAAAGGCTCCACGCCGAAATCGTGGAACGCGACCGATTGGGCCGTCGAACGCCACGGATGGATTTTCATCACCAGCCAGCCCCGCCAGCGCGAGTTGCTTCGTCCGTTGCAATCGCTCTGGATCGATCTTCTGATCCTGAACCTGATGACTGTGCCGGAGCAGGATCAGAAGAAAGTCTGGTTCGTCATCGACGAGCTGGCCAGCCTTCAGAAGCTGCCACAGTTTCATACAGCTATTACAGAGAGCCGCAAGAGCAGGAATCCTCTGCTGATCGGCTTTCAGGGTAAGAGCCAGCTTGAGACCCTGTACGGCCATCTGGCTGAAGCCATTCTGTCGCAGGCCGGAACCAAAATCTTTATGAAGACCGGCGAACCGAAGGCCGCGCAGTGGATTGCCGACACCATCGGCAAGGTCGAGCTTGAACGCCTGCGGGAGACCAAGTTCGACGGCAGTCGCAGCGGAAAGAACTTCATGCTGGAACAGGTTCCGCCGCGCCATCTGGTGACCGAATCACAGATCGAAGGCTTGCCCGACAAACACGCCTACATGAAGTTCGGCAACTACGTCACGCGCTTCGCCTTCAACTACAACCCGCCGCTTCCGTCCAGCGTTCCCGGATTCATCGAGCGCAAGTGGGAGGGCAACGAGTTGTCCTTTGATCGCAAGACGCTTGCATCTCTTCAGCCTAAGCCTTCCGAACAGCCCGACGAGCAGCCGGAGACACCGACGCCAAAATCAGAGAAGCCGCCAGAAGCCACCATCTCTGAACCCGCGCCCGAAACCAAACCAGACGAGCCGACGGATTCCGGCGAGAAACAGCCAGATGACAGCGACACGGAGCAGCACAACCATGACGCGGCTGATTCGAGTCAGCCAAACTCCCCTGAAGTCCAGTATTGAAGCGAGGTTTACAGATGCTCAATATATCCAAGCCCCTCAACGCTGCCCAGGTGAAGAACTACCACAAAGAGGAGTTCGCCGCCGAGACCTCCAAATACTACAGCGAGGGCAATCAGGTACTCGGCCAATGGCAGGGACAGCTTGCCGCCGCGATGG
>WQYS01000504.1 GCA_009781125.1 Acidobacteriaceae bacterium
CCAACGCTGATGCCCTGGCTCGCCGTCTTCACGATGGACTCGTCGATGCCGATCGCAGTCGAGGCAACGGACTCAAAGTAGAGGTCGGCAAAGTCGCCGCCTGCCGAGAGCGCTTCGCCGAGGCAACGCTCGATGAGTCGCTCCGTAACCCCGAACTTCGTCATGAAGTAGCGCTTATGGTCAGTCGTCATATCAAGTCTGATGATAGGGACCGCACGCAGTTTCAAGCAAATTGTGTCTTTACCAGCCGTAGCGCTCGACCTGCCGCAGCAGATCGAGCTTGCGCACCGGCTCCAGAAAACTGGCTTCGATGGCGTTGGCGGCAAGCTCGCGCATCTGGTCGAATGTAAACCCGTACCGCTCATGCGCGAGCGCGTACTCCTCCAGCAGATTGCTTCCGAACATCGGCGGATCGTCCGAGTTCAGCGTCACCATCAGTCCGGCGTCAAAGTATTGCCGCAGCGGATGAGCCTCGTACCCCGCGCAACATCCCGTACGCACGTTGCTGGTCACGTTCAGCTCCAGAGGAATCTGCTTCTCGGCAAGCACGCCTATCAGCTCGGCGTCCTTGCAGGCTGTAAGCGCATGGCCGATCCTCTCGGCTCCGATGTTGATCGCCGACCAGATGCTCTCCGGCCCAACCGCCTCACCGGCATGAGCCGTCAGATGCAGCCCGGCAGCCTTCGCCTCTTGATAAAGCTCGCGGAACTGATTCGCAGGTCCGCGCTCCTCGTCACCGCCGATGCCGATGCCCACAATGCTCGGATACGACTGCCGCAGCTCGGCGGCTTTGCGGAACACGCGCGACGTCTCATCAATATCAAAGTGCCGAACCGCATCGACAATCCACAGCACCGTCGTGCCAAAATCTTTTTCGCCGCGCAGACGCCCGCGCTCGATGGCCTCGACGTATGGCTCAACCGCAACCTTCTTCCAGTGGTAGATGATCCCGAAAGAAACATACGCCTCGGCATGAGCCACGCCTTGCGCAGCAAGATCGCGAATCATGTTGTAGGTGATGAGTTCGTAGTCGTCAGGCTGCTTCAGGCGCTCACTGACCGCCTTGAACGACATCAGAAACCCGATGAAATTTTCATGCTGGTAGAGAGCCTTGGCAGCATCGAGAGTCAGCGGCTCGGCATCGTGCCTGCGGCTCAGCTCTACGAGTGTCTCCGGCTGAATCGTTCCCTCAAGATGAAGGTGCAACTCCACCTTAGGCAGGCCGCGCAGCCATTCGACCGCATCGGCATCTTCGGACTTAACAGGCTTTCCGGGCATCATCTCATTCTATCTGGCGGTATTTGACCAGCGCATCCGTCCGGGTGCCCCATCCTTGCGCAGTTTTATCGCGCAAGGGTGGGAATGTAAGCTGTTCAATCAGGCGTTTTTCGCATCCTAAACAGTGGCAAATTGAGCCGCATACTTTCCCGCCCTTCGCAAAAAACGCGAAGGACGGGGCACCCGAGCGTTAATGCCGCTACTCCGCCCTGCATATACTTTCTTCTTTCCTGGGTGGCGGGGGCACGTAGAACTCGCTGCGCTTGCGGCTGTAGAACACATAGATAAACAGGCCGATCGCCAGCCACACGAAGAATCCCAGCCACGTCTTGGCCGGAAGCCCGGCCATCAGCAGCACGCAGAACAAAACGCTCGCCAGCGGAATCACCACTCCGAACGGAACCCGGAAGCCGCGATGCAGCTCCGGCCGCCGCACCCTGAGCACGATCACGCCGACCGAAACCAGCACGAACGCCAGCAGGGTTCCGATGTTCGACATCTCCGCGAGCGTTCCGACATCGAACAAGCCGGACGGAATCGCCACCAGGATTCCGGCCACCCAGGTCGCAAACGCAGGAGTCCGGTACCGAGGATGCACGCGGCTGAAGGCGTTCGGTAGCAGGCGGTCGCGCGACATCGCGAACCACACCCGCGCCTGCCCAAGCTGGAAGACCAGAATCGAGGAAATCATCCCCATCAACGCGCCGATCAGCACGATCAGCCGAATCCAGTGCAGGCGGTAGCCTCCCGGCAGCAGCGATACCCGCTTCAGGGTGTTGACCACAGGGGCGGCGTCTCCGGCCACCGACTGCCATGGAGCCATGCCGACCAGCACCAGCGCTACTCCGATGTACAGGATGGAACAAACGATCAGCGTCGCAAGAATCCCGATGGGCACATCCCGCTTGGGATTCCTGCACTCCTCGCTGGCCGTCGATACGGAATCAAATCCAATGTAAGTGAAGAAGATGATCGAACCGCCAGCCAGAATGCCGCTCCACCCATTCGGCGAGAAGGGCACGTAATTATGCGGATGAATAAAGCTGATGCCGAAGAAGACGAACAGAAGAATGGCGGTGATCTTCACCATCACCATCATGTTGTTGGTCCTGGCCGATTCGCGGATGCCGCGCACCAGCACCACGGTCAGCAGCAACACGATGAGAAAGGCCGGGATATTGAACCCCATATGCCATCCACGAGCGTAGATGTCGTGTCCGGCAAGGTCCTGAAGGCCCAGCGGCAAATACGCAGGCGACAGCCACTTGGGCGAGATGCGCAGTCCCAGCCAGTCCATCAGATCGACCACGTGAGCGGCAAAGCCCACGCTGACGCTCATGTTGCTGAAGGCATATTCGAGGATCA
>WQYS01000505.1 GCA_009781125.1 Acidobacteriaceae bacterium
CCCGAACGCGGGATGCACTCGAAAAAGCTATCGCCGACGCTCTCCGACAGATCACTCCAGACAACGCCATGGCTTGGTTTGGGCATTGCAACAAGGCTTATAGCATTTCCTAAAATGCTCTAGGAGTTTTTGCTTCCAGGTACGCCGAGCCTTCAGGCTCGGCTTCTCAGGATCACCACAGAACCGGGCCTTCAGGCCCTGGGGTAAGCCTTACGAGGCAGCCCAAGCGCATACCCCAGGGGCTAAAGCCTCTGTCTATTGAGTATGCAGAGAGGGCCAAGCCTAAAGGCTTGGCGTACCTAGAAGCAAACACTTCTGCCTTAGTGCCTATGGGACGTTGTCCTTATCGCAATATCAAAATATCTTTATCCGTCAGTGCTTTCAGAGCCGCGTTCATCTGGCTCCACGTCTCTGGATACCGATTGGAGCCTTGAACCTGTTGAACCGTTCCATCCGCATATGTGATCGAGATTCCCCACTGGTGTCCGCCATCTATCTCAGGATTCACATAGGAACTCTTCCACTCCGAGAGTCCATATTTTTGCGCTTCCTGCAAAAAAGCCTTTATCTTGTCATCAGCCAAATCCTTGACGAAAACGAAACCTTCATTCGCTGAAGTTGTGTTTCGCCTGACACAAGTCCAGTTGTGATATCCGTCATAGGCCCATAGTTTTCTATTTTGAAGATCGATTTTGAATTCAACGCAGGGCTGAAATATATGGTCGTGGTGTATATAAATCACGGCTATGGATTTGCTATGGGGCATCTGCGATGTTGATTTGTTAGTTTGACCGTAGGATACAGAAATGAAGAATAACGCCGCCAGTAAGAGAAGCAGATTCCTCTGAGTCATGGCGCATACGCCCACGGGTTGATAACCTTAATACCCATCGCTTCAAAAGGTTTCGTATCGCGGGAAGCAACGGCTAATCCGTTGGCCAAGGCCGTCGCTGCAATGTAGCCGTCCGAATCTCCTATGGCCTTCCCCTTCTTTTCCGCCGCAGAACGAAGTTCGGCATACGCCTCGGAGGCTGGTACATCGAACGGCAAGATACGTCCCTTGAACAAGGGCAACATCAACCGTTCCAGCTTCTGACGCACGATCTCTTTTTTCTTTCCATCTGGATGGACTGCTAACCCATATCGCAGTTCGGCAAGACTGATCGTAGCAAGATAGAGCGTTTCGACATACTGCGCGTCAATCCATGCCAATACGCCAGGATCAGGCTTCGGCCGGATCGGTTCGGAGACAACATTCGTGTCGAGCAGGATCATCGGAAGCTCACCGGTTTGGAGGGCTTCCGGTCACGCTTGATGTTGAGATCGATGCCGCCCACCTCCTGACCGATCGATGCCAGCAGAGAGCCAAGTTTGACCCGCTTTTTGTCGTGAACGGTGACTTCAAGAATGAAACGAATCTCCGCCTCGGTGCTGCGCCCATGCCGGGCTGCCCGCACCTTCAATGCGCGATGAGTTGCTTCAGGAAGGTTTCGAATGGTCACAGCAGGCATTGATATCACCTCACAATTACGATTCAAAGATATCACCAATCGCGATTGATATCAAACCCGATCTACACCCACTCGATGCGTACGCTCTTCTTGCCCAGTCGCAGCACAGGGGACTCGCCCAGCTCGCTCCGGCTCATCACTTTGCCGCTGAATTTCTCTCCGTTTATGCTTACGGCATTCTCTTGGAGCTTGCGCGTCGCCTCTCCTCCGGAGGCCGCAAGACCTGCCAGTTGCAGCAGCTTCGCGGCCTTCAGTTGACCATCGGAATCGGCGTGCAATCCCTCGGCATTGAGCGACACTTGCACCACCGGCACGTCTGCCGCGATTCCCTTCTGCTGAAACTGCGTGGCCCAGCCTTCGGCGGCGGCGTCGGCTTCGGCTACTGAGTGGAAGTCCTTCGTGATGGCGTGAGCAAGGTTCTTCTTGGCCTGCATCGGATGCAGCTTGCCGCTAGCGACCTCTTCCTTCATCGCGTCGATCTCGGAGGTGCGCAGGTCTGTCAGGAATGTCCAGTACTTCCACATCAGATCGTCGGAGATCGACATCAGCTTGCCGTACATCTCCGCCGCCGGGTCGTGGATGCCGATGGCGTTGCCGAGCGACTTCGACATCTTCTGCACGCCGTCGAGTCCCTCCAGAATCGGCGTCATCAGGATGATCTGCTGCGGCTGGCCGAAGTGGCGCTGCAGGTCGCGTCCGCGCATCAGGTTGAACTTCTGATCGGTGCCGCCCAGCTCGACGTCGCTCTCGAGCGCCACCGAGTCGTACCCCTGCGCGATGGGGTAGATGATCTCGTGCAGCGAGATGGGCTGCTCGGCCTGGAAGCGCTTGTGGAAGTCCTCGCGCTCGAGCATCTGCGACACCGTGAACTGCGCCATCAGCTTCACCATGTCGTAGTAGTTCAGCCGGTCGAGCCACTCGGAGTTGTAGCGTATCTCGGTCTTCGCGGGATCGAGAATCTTGAAGACCTGCTCCTTGTAGGTCTCGGCGTTGGCGGCGATCTCCTCGCGCGTGAGCGGCTTGCGGGTGACGTTGCGGCCCGTGGGGTCGCCGATCAGCGCCGTCGAGTCGCCGATCAGAAAGATGACCGTGTGGCCCAGCGACTGAAAGTGCCGCAGCTTGCGGATCAG
>WQYS01000506.1 GCA_009781125.1 Acidobacteriaceae bacterium
AGAGGCGCTTGTACTGATCTTGATCCTTCGGATCGTCGGAGCCGTAGCCGATGGCGGTCATGTAGTTGGCCAGCGCGTCGAGCCAGACGTAGATGACGTGCTTCTCGTTGCCGGGTACGGGAATGCCCCATTTGAAGCTGGTTCGCGAGATGGAGAGATCCTTGAGCGCTCCGGGGACGTAAGGTGTGCCCTTGTCGGAATATTCGAGCGTGCCTTCCGGCGACTCCGAGACGTTGCCGCGCAGAAAGCTGAGCACCTCGTTTTTGCGCACCTCGGGCTGAATGGCCAGCTCGCCGCTTTCGATCATGTCGATCATCTGGCGCTGGTAGCTGGAGAGGCGGAAGAAGTAGTTTTCTTCGGTGACGGTTTCGGTGGGTTTGCCGTCGGGGCCGATGGTTCCGGGAGGGCCTTCGACGAACATCTCCTCGGAGACGCAGTACTGGCCGGTGTAGGTGCTCAGATAGATGGCGTCGAGGTCCAGCAGCCGCTGGAAGAGTTTCTGCACGGCGGTCTTGTGTTTGACCGAGGTGGTGCGGATGTAGTCGTCATAGGTGATGCCCATGCGGTCCCACAGCGCGCGGAAGGAGCCCGAAACCTGGTCGGCGAACTGTTGCGGCGAGATGCCAGCAGCCGCCGCCGAGCGCTCCACCTTCTGGCCGTGCTCGTCGGTTCCGGTGAGGAAGAAGGTGTCGTCGCCTTGCAGCCGGTGGTAGCGGGCGATCACATCAGCCGCAATGGTGGTGTACGCATGCCCGATGTGCGGACGCGCGTTGACGTAGTAGATCGGGGTCGTGAGATAAAACTTTTTTCTGGTTTCCGTCATGTGAATGGCTGTTGTCAGTCTAGCGCAATCGACCGGGCAAAGATAAAAGCCACCCAAAGAGAACCACGAACCCAATGACGATGGTCGCGAACCCTACAAGCAGACATATCACAAGCATGAACCCAGCAACTTTCGCCAAGATGTTGTTGCGGAATCGTTGCCACCTGGTCAGGATCGGAGGCAGATAGACATGTGCGTAGTCATCCAGCTCAATACCTTTGAAGCCAAAATCAAGATCCCATCTGATAAGCCAGGATTGATCCTTCAACATTTGCTTCTCGCCTAATGCAGCACGTAAAGATGCAATCGCCAACAGGACCAACCCTTCTCTGTTGCCTTGAAGAATCCGCTTGGAATCCGTGACGACAAGGGCGGCTTTTTCAGAATCAATTTTCTCTAATATCTCGATTGCATGTTGAATCTCTGAATTATCCATTGTTGTATTCCTTTACCCCCTTCCGCGAAACCAGTTGATCCTTCGTCGGTCCCGTTTTGATGGGCGTCCTCTCTCCCATAAGGGTTCGGATTCGGCCATCGCTTTTCGTTCCTCGGCGAGCTTCATGCGCCGCTCGCGGCTCTGCTCCGTCTCGTGATACATGGTCTGCGCTACAGCCGCCGGGCCTCGGATCTCGTTCAGCAGCAGCACCTCCACCTCGAACTCGCCGCTGTCGTTTTTGATCTTGAGCATCTCTCCCGCACGCACGGTTCGGGACGGCTTGGCCGCGACCAAGCCGCTGCTCCCCATACTGCATTCGATTCTGCCCAGCTCGCAGGCGTGTGCCGCGATGGCTCGGGTCTTGAAGAATCTGGCCGCCCACAGCCATTTGTCCATTCGTACCGAATCGCTCATGCAGTTTTCCCACTCTTCTTCTGAGCCCATTAAAGCGCTGTCATTCTGAGCGTAGCGAAGAATCCCTGTATTTTGCTTATACGGAGCATAATTTTTCGGGTTTCCGTTAGAGTTTCGTTGCAGCAACGAGCAAAAATACAGCGATCCTTCACTTCGTTCAGGATGACGGCGTGAAGGGTTATAACGGATTCGATGAGAGTCATTCTAAAATTGAAGACGTGACCACAGCGCCTGCCAACTTCCATGAATTCCTCGGCAACACCGCTGCGGTCGAGCATCTGCGCACGGCGATTGCCAACGGACGCCTGCCTCACTCGCTTATTCTTGCCGGACCGGCTGGAGCAGGGAAGTACACGCTCGCCCTGATGCTCGCCATGACCGTTGAGTGCGAGCGTCAGCCGCGCGATGTCCGTCCGGACGGGCAGTCGCTGGCGGGTTTCTGCGGAGTTTGCAGCAACTGCACGCGCATCGCCGGTGCATTCGATCTCGACGGCGAGGTGGCAAAGGCGGTCACTGCACGGGAGGAGTTGAAGACCGAGGCCGACCGCAAGGACACGCGCGTTCTCGTGCAGCCTCATCCGGATGTCCTGATCCTGCCGCCGGACCCGCCGCAGCTACTCAGCAAGCTGGGCCAGGTGCGCAGCCTCATCCACGCCTCGCACATGCTGCCTGCCGAGGCTCCGCGGCGCGTCTTCCTTCTCACCTCGACGAACATGATGAAGGAGGCGGCCAACTCGCTGCTCAAGGTGCTGGAGGAGCCGCCGGCGACGGTGCACATCTTCATCCTCGCCGAGAACCCCGGCGAGCTGCTGCCGACGATCCGCTCGCGCTGCGCGCTGGTCCGCCTGGGAGCCATTCCTGTCGAGGAGATCGAGACGCTGCTTGCCGAGCGCCGTCCCGACGTGCCTGCGAGCCAGCGGTCGCTGATTGCGCGTCTCTCGCAGGGAGGCGTGGGCCGCGCGCT
>WQYS01000507.1 GCA_009781125.1 Acidobacteriaceae bacterium
ACGAAGAGGCTAAGGAGCGCTTCGGATTCTTCCTCGACGCGCTGGAGTACGGCACGCCTCCGCACGGCGGCATTGCGCTCGGCCTTGACCGCATCGTGATGATCCTGGCCGGAATGCAAAGCCTGCGCGAGGTCATCGCCTTCCCGAAGACGGCCAAAGCCATCGACCTGATGGTCGATGCCCCTAGTGCTCCAACTGAACAGCAGATGAAGGAACTGCACCTGAAGACGGCTGTTCGCAGCTAGTTGGCCTACAAAACAGATGACACAGAAGCCCGGTCCTGGCCGGGCTTCTGTGCAAGCTCTTCAAAAAGAGACTCCGGCGCGAGCGGCACTCGAGGATAGAGCGAGGACACGCGGTTTTCGACGAAGAGTTCTACCTTCAGCGGATCGAGAATAAGTTCCTTGAAGATGAAAACCGCAGCTTGTGCGGGAACCAGCCACGGCAGACGGCGCGTGGTCTTATGATTTTCCTGCCTGGACGCAAACTCCCACCGGGCGAACTCCGGATAGCGTTCCACGTGTTGATAGAAGTAGTCCTGCCGGTTAAGGTCTACGCCGCAGAGAACGATGCGCTTGTAGCCCATGCGAACAGCTAGCGCAAACATGGCAATCACCGAGCCGCCGTACTTGAACAGCCACTCAATCCGCGTGCTCCCGGAGAAGGCTCCAAGCGATTGCATATACCGGATTCCGTAGCGAAATTCCTTCTCACTGCGCGCAACCACAGGCATGGAAAAGCTCACGTACATCTTCTGCTTCATGTCTTCGGGAAGACTGGTTACTGTCTGCGTGTGGTCGAGCGGAACGATCTCGCTGATGATCTTCAGCGTATGGATATAGTTTCGCGCGCGGCGCTCAAGAACCGTCTGCAGCGCTTGGTAAATTGCGGGGTGATCCCTGTCAGAGACACTCTCAAAATGATAAAAACGGGGCACGAAGGGATGGATCGGCCAGAAGTTCAGTCCCACGCTATCGTGTCTGGAGATGGTCTTCCACTTTGCCTCGGAGATAGAGTTAACCGACCATGCGCTGCCAAGAACAAAGAGCGTTTCGCTCTGCCTATAACTTCGCAGATCGATGCTGCTGAGCAAGGGCAACCCGGCTATGTCTGCGGCCTCGGCAGCGCGCGTTTGCTCGGTGCGTAGCCGCTGACGATGATATAGACGGCACAGCAGAGGGTGCGGAAGTTGTTTGGCCAGCAACCGAATCAAGTTATCATCTCCAAAACATCGTCATCCTGAGCGAAACAAAGGACACTCGTATTTTGTTCGTGCAGCCATAATTTTTAAGAAGGCAGTTAGATGACATAACTTCCAATGGAGTAAGCGTCAAGATTCTGACCGATCCATTCAGCGGTTCTAACAAGACCTTCTCGTAAAGAGACCGTCGGTTTCCACGCAGTGTATTGGTGAAGTAAGAGGCTGCTTGCACAAAGGCGGTCAACTTCACTGGCCTCTGGGCGCAAACGTATTTCCTCACAATCTATCGGACGTCTTGTTCCAAGCACATCGAAGATCATCTCGGCCAGTTCGCGGATCGAGGTCTCCGTGCCGCTGCCGATATTCAGCGTTTTCCCGATAGTTTCGGGTATTTCTGCTATTGCAATAAACCCATCTACAGTGTCAGAAACAAAATTGAAGTCACGCGTGGCCGCCAGATTGCCGAGCTTCACGGCCGGCTGAGTAAGAGCCTGCGTCATAATCGCCGGAATTACCGCACGCGACGACTGACGCGGACCATATGTGTTGAATGGGCGGGCGATCGATGTCGGAACACCGAAAGAACAATAATAAGATTCAACTATCTTATCCGCGCCGATCTTGGTCGCTGCATAAGGTGACTGTCCTTGTAGTCTATGGTTCTCGTCAATCGGCGTGTATTGCGCCGAGCCGTATACTTCGCTTGTCGATGTGCAGATAACCCGTTCGGTTCCGTATCGCCGCGCGGCTTCAAGGATGTTCAGCGTACCTTCGATATTGGTTTCGACGTACGAGCGCGGCGAGTGATACGAATAAGGGATTCCGATCAACGCGGCAAGATGGAAGATAACATCGGCATCCTTAGCGACGCGAAGAACGCTCTCCACATCACGAATGTCTCCATGGACGATCTCCAGTTCCGAGCGCAAACGAGATGTCTGCAACCATCCCTGAGATCCCTGAGACGTATAGCGTAGAAGGCAACGAGTCCGCGCCCCCAGACACGCAAGTTGTTCGGCCAGATGGCTGCCGATAAATCCGCCTGCGCCGGTGACGAGAACGCGGCGGTTCTTCCACGAGAAGGAACTCGTCTTTGCCTCCATAGTTACACCATGTCCTCGGCGGCGCCCAGTACGGATGCGCGCTCATATTCTTCTCTCTGCCCGATATCCTGCCAGTATTCGCGAACAGGGAAGCAGATAACGCGCTTGCGCGACTGGATCAGGCTTGTAATCAAATCCGGCATGTCATAGGCGCAGCCGCGTGGAATCATCGCGCACACGCACGGTTGGATCAGATAGATCCCGGCGCTGACAAAATGGCGGGACTGCGGCTTTTCGATGATACCAACCGCGTCGATGCCATCTGTGCTGATGACGCCATAGGGAATCTGCACTTCATACTGCCGCACAGCGATCGTCATGTCGACCGA
>WQYS01000508.1 GCA_009781125.1 Acidobacteriaceae bacterium
GATTGGTCCACGCTGACTGTCAATCTCCAGCATGACCGCTCCTACAGGCTCATCTTGTGTTGGAATCAAGAGTTCTCTTCAGGCTCATCTTGCATTGGAAAAGAGTGAGGCTGCGAAATCGGCCTGAATTGTGCCATACTCATCTTCGCATGGTCTTCGAGGGTTCTGGCCGGCGTGAAGCGAGGCGGCGCCGCCTCCCAGACCGCCAGGGTCCAATGAGGCGTGGGGAGGTACGGGATGGAAGAACGGGATTTTTTCGACGAGCGGGCCGAGCACAGAACACACACCATGATCTGTCCCCACTGCGGGCAACCGGGCGAGTACGAGCTGAACTGGCTGGTGCGGCGCAAGAAGGCCGTCCTGCCGCGCGGAGCCGACGAGCGCGACCGCGCCCGCTTCGCCAAGGCGCAAAGCTACATGGTGCGCCGCGAAGACCTGGTCGGCTGCAAGAACGTTCGCTGCCGCAAGCGCTTTGAGGTTACCGGGATTCAGTCGGTGGCTTTTCTGTAAACTTGCTGGCCCGCTGCCGATAGGTCCCTGGCGTGCATCTAATTGTGGCGTATGGAGTCCAGGCTCCACAACGCATGCGAGGAGATGTGCACGATCTATGGCCAACACTCTACTACCGATCGAAGAACGCAGCCTGACCCCGGATCAGGTTGAACAACTGGATAAGCGCCGCCGTCTCGGACAAACTTGCCTGGTGCTCTCTGTGATGTTGCTGATCGTAGCTACGCTGGTCACCGTCTGGGCTGGCCAGGACTGGACGCTCTCGCCCGGCTTGGCGCACCCGATGGTCTACTGGAACGCGCTGACATTTGCCGCCGCCGTGGTCTTCGGCATCGTAGGGATTCGCCTGCGCCGCGGCACGAACGAGTTTTTCAGCTATTAAGTGTCTCCGTATATTTTGGGCTCCCTGCATCTGGCGGGTCTTATCGGTCGCCGCGGCGACCAAAAAACGCCAGATACGGGGCACCCAGATTCCTCTTGGTTTCCTCTTACTTGGCTCAACACTGAAAGAATGCACGAATGTTCCAACAACAGGCCCTCTTCCATCCCGGTATACTCGCCGAACCGATGTACTTCTCCTGGTACGAGCGCACGTTGTTTGCACTTGCAGCGCTGGTCTCGCTCGGCGTGTTCCTTCATCGTTTCAGGCCAATCCTCACGACTATCCTGCGCTCGAAGAAGGATGCAGATTTTTCTCTGTATCCGATAGGCCGCCGAATTCTCAATTTTCTCTGGGAGGTCATCTGCCAGGGAAAGGTCATCGCGCAGCGGCCTCTGGTCGGACTAGCTCATGCCTTTGTCTTCTGGGGTTTTCTGGCCTTCGCGCTGGTTACGCTCAATCACCTTGCCAGTGGACTGGGATTTGCCTTCCTGCCACCGTCAAGTCTCATCGGAAGGTTCTACTTCGACTTTGCAGGCGTCTGGGCGCTGCTGGTAGCAGTCTCGATTACAGGACTCTTCATACGGCGATTCTTCCTGCGCCCTGTATGGCTGGGGAGAAATCTCTCCTGGGGGTCCGGCCTGGTCGCGTTGCTGATCCTTCTGCTGATGGCCACCTATCTGGGAGCCTTCTTTGTCAGCCCGAGCGGGTCTGCGGTCAGAGCTCTTTGGTGGACTCACACTCTAGCCCTGCTGGTCTTTCTTCCGGTCATTCCGCACACTAACCATCTGCATCTGGTGCTGAGTCCGCTGACGGTGTTCCTCAAGCGCGACGGCTTCTCAAAGATTCCACCTCTCGCCGGAGACGAGGACTTCGGCCTCGTCGCTGGCAAGGACGTCACGCAGCTTATCTCGCTCCAGACCTACAGTTGCGTCGAGTGCGGACGCTGCACCGAGCACTGCCCAGCCGCAAACTCCGGCAAGGTTCTCAACCCAAAGGAGATCGTCCTCGGTCTGCGCGGATATCTCCAGGAGTTCGGTCCAACGTCAGAGACGGCACTGCTAACCGAAGGCCGCATCACGTCGCCGGATAACCCTCCGGCAAAGTATCTCAGCCTCGAAGCCGTCTTCGAGTGCACGACCTGCGGGAGCTGCGAGTTCCAGTGTCCGGTTGGAGTGCAGCACCTTCCCATACTCGTCGGCTTGCGGCGCGGAGCTACAAACACCGGCGCATGGGAGAACAACTACGGCAACAAACTCTTCCTTGCGCTCGAAAAGACAGGCAACGCACTGGGCATGAGTTCGGCTGAGCGCGACAAGTTTATCCAGAAGCAGGGGCTCCCTATCTTCGACGGCACGCAGGAATATTGTCTGTGGCTAGGCTGCATGGGCAGCTACGATCCGAAGGGACGGGAGATAGTCGCCGACTTTGCCCGCGTCATGCAGTTTCTCGGCGCAAGTTTTGGAGTGCTGCGAAAAGAAAAATGCACCGGCGACCCAGCGCGCCGGCTTGGCAACGATCTCATCTTTCAGACGCTGGCTGAATCTGGCCTTCAGGCCTTCAAAGCCGCTAGAGTACAGAAGATTGTCTCCATCTGCCCGCACTGCGTGCGCACGATAGCCGAGGACTGGAGAGAGTTTGGCGTTGCGCCCGAGATCGAGCACCACTCCGAATTTATGGCGCGTCATAAGGATCGTCTGCCGAAGCAGGATGGGCAGAACATTGTCTATCACGATCCCTGC
>WQYS01000509.1 GCA_009781125.1 Acidobacteriaceae bacterium
CTCGTAGCCGCGCGAGGAGTCGTGGTCGTCGGCTGAGCGCATGTGGCTGGGCTCGGAGCCGGTGGCGTTCACGTCGGCACCCACCTCGACCTTGAGCCGCTGCAGCGACGCTCCGTAGCCGGGCTTGAACAGGTAGTCGAGTATCTGGCTTCGTTGCGGCTCGGGGTAGTCAATCAGCAGACGCGAACTGGCTCCGGCGCTGACCGCTCCCAGTCCGTCGAAGATGCGTCCGCTGGCGTTGCCGTCGAGCACGACCTGCTTCTGCTGAGCAGAACCAGGGCCGCTGAGGCATAGGATTGCAGCCATACCGACAAAAAGATTTTTCAGTGTGGAATAGCAGCAAAACCTTGAAGCCATGTTCTTTGGACGCCTTTCTTACTTTGTTGTTACTCAGATACTGCCGGAGTGCCATTCTTGCCACCAGCGTTCAACGGAAACGATGGTGCCGTGCCGGTCTCTGGGATCACATAGCCGGGAGGTCCCCAGCCGCCCTGAATGCGCGGGAAGTTCACCGGAGCCTCGTAGACGGGGCTGCCGGGAGCGATGCTGTAAGTCCAGCCGGATAGCTGCGGGTCCTTCTTGACCGGGTTTGCATCTGTGACCGATCCGCTGAAGTTGACCGGGCCGCCGCCGAAGTTCCAGTAGAGGTTGTCCTTCACCGTCGGAGCCTGATCGCTGGCGATCTCTCCCCAATAAACGATGAACTCGCCAAAGCTAGAGGCATTGTTGGCAAGAATAATGTTGTTTGTAAACGAGTTCCCCGTCAATCCGCTCAACTTCTTCCGGTAGTTCTGGTAGTGCATGAGAACTCGCTTGACGTCCGTTCCGAAGTCGAAGATGTTCCCGGTAATGGTATTGTTGCTGCCATTGTTGATGTGGACGCCCACGTCGAACGTTCCCGAAATGATATTGCCGGAGACGACGGTGTTAGATTCCCTGCAATCAAGATAGATCGCTATATTGGCCCACTTGCCGCCTGTGTTGTTGTTGGTGCCAACGAGATCGCGGCCATAATTGTTGATAATCTTGACCCCGCTGCCGCCACAGGTGTAGAAAGCGCCCGAATCCAGACCGCTGGTATTGACGTTGTAGACCACGTTGTTGGCCATGATGCTGTCGTCGTGAGCACCGGGATTGTCGCCGGAAACGATATTAATTGCTGTGGTCTGGATGTTGTACACGACGTTGTTGAGGAAAGAGGTGTGCTTGACCTCGCCCAGGGCCTGAAGCGCCGTAAACCAGGTCGACCAGTACCCATAGGGATTCTGTCCATCGCCGTAGGTCCACGGCCCGCCGCCGGCCTGGAGGTCATGAACGATGCAGTTCTTGATAGTGTTGTAGTAGGCGTTGCCGGTGGTCATGTAGGCCGGGCCGGGCTGTCCGTACCACATCTCATACAGTCCGCCGTGGATGGTGATGCCGCCACCGTAGTAGTTCTGTATCTGGATGCCGTCAATCGTGATATGACTGCCACCCTGGATCAGGATGACATTGTTGTCGCCCTGAAAATGAAAGGGTTGTTCGGAGGCGTCCAGAATAGCGGTGTTGTAACCGTCTGCCGGGTAGTACGACCACGTTTCGCCGTCATCGTCTGAGGTCAGCGAGAGCATCTTGGTGCGGTTGTAGACTCCGCCGCGAAGGTACACGGTCTTGGTGTCCGAGTAGCGCATGGCGTCGCGCGCCTTCTCCAGGGTCTTAAAGGGAGCCGCCAGCGTGCCCGGATTCCTGTCGCTGCCCGCGGGCGAAACGTAATACTGGGCGAGCGCCGAACCCGTTCCCAAAAGAATGAGGGCCAGCACGGCCATCGCCACCAGCGGCACGGCACATGCGGCCCTCACATAGTCTCTTCGTGACATATCAAAGCTCATTACAAATCTTTCCTTGAACCAGCATTGGTATGTCTAATTGTAACTAGTGCAGTATCTCGGAAATAGCCAGCTCACCCCACTCATGCCGCGATAAGAGTCGCCGCGGCGACCATGAATAGGGCACCCACTGTAAAGCCACTTGAGAGACGCTACACTAGTTCACGTCGAGATATCCCCTGGCATCGCGTCCTGGAACAACACCGTCGAGCACAACCGTGTGCGCCTCGCCGGCCTTCACACCCGCGTCGAGCGTCACCACGGTCAGGTCGCGGCTGGCGTCGTACTTCCATCCCGCCGCCGACAGCGCCTTGCCGTCAAACGTGACCGCCGTGGGGCGTCCGCCGTGAATAAACAGCCGTATCGCACGCTGGTCGGGCATGCCCTCGTAGTGGCCCCTGGGCGCGGCTAACTTCACCTCCAGGCGGCGATTCGCAAGACTGGCCGAAAGCTCCGTCGTCGCTCCCTCGCCTTGCAGATAGCCCATTCCAACCCCGTCGTCTTCGTACAGTTCGGCCTTCGAGCTGCCCTTGGGGAAGATCTCTACATCAAGCCCCTGCTTGCCACGCTGCCCCACGAAGTCCATGGGAGGCGCAGCAACCAGAATGGCTCCATCGCGCACAAACAGGCCGCCACCGCGGTTCTCCGGCGGAGTGTAGGCAAACTCGCTGGGACCTTCGTACCTCTTGCCGGTCCAGTAGTCGATCCAGCTTCCGGCAGGCAGCTTCACGGTCGGGCTGAACACGGC
>WQYS01000510.1 GCA_009781125.1 Acidobacteriaceae bacterium
TGACGCCTCCACCGGAAGCCTGCGCGGCACGGCAGCCTATAACGGCGCATCGATGCAGAACCGGCTGGACGCGAACTTCGGCTCGCAGGAGGTGCTGGCGACGCTCTCAAGCGACACCGGCGGCAAGGCCTTCTTCGACTCCAACGACTTCGCACCCGCCTTCCAGCAGGTGCAGCGCGATACCGAAGCGTATTATATCCTCGGCTTCCGCTCGACCAACACGGCGCGCGACGGCAGCTTCCGCCGCCTGACGGTGAAGCTCAACCGCAGCGATCTGAAGGACCTGAAGGATGCGAAGCTGGAGTACCGCCAGGGCTACTACGCTCCGGCAGATTTCCAGCACCAGAAGAGCGAGGACCGCGAGCAGGTGCTCATGGACGAGATGCGCAGCGACTTCCCCTCAACCGATGTCGCCGTGTACCTGCAGGCGCTCTACTTCCGGCTCGACTCCAACAAATTTTTCGTGCCCATCTCGCTGATCGTTCCCGGCTCGCAGATTCCCTTCCTCAAGAATGGAGACCGCGACAAGGCCAACATCGACATCATGGGACAGGTCAAGAACGCGCAGGGCATCATCGTCGGCGACGTGCGCGACACGGTGAAGCTGGCGCTCGACGAGTCCGAGCAGGTGAAGCGCAGGAACATTCAGTACGCCACCGGATTCACGCTGGCTCCGGGGCGCTATCACGTTAAGTTTGTCGTGCGCGAGAATCAGAACGGACGCCTGGGCAGCTTCGAGACCGATCTGCAGGTTCCGGACTTGAAGAAGGCTCCGCTGAAGATGAGCTCGATCGTGCTCGCCAGCCAGCAGCGGCCCAGTGCGGAGAAGAAGCACGTTAACCCGCTGGTGCGCGATGGCGTGGAATGGATTCCCAACGTCCCCCATGTCTTCCGGCAGGACCAGCATCTTTACTTCCTCTACGAGGTGTACGATCCGGCGCGCGCGAAGACAGGCTCGTCACAGGACTCAGCAAAGCAGGCCAAAAACGCCGTGCGCGTGCTGACCAGCATTCAGTTCATGAGCGGAGGCATGAAGGTCTACGAGACGCCGCTGGTCGAAGCCAACGCCGTCAACATACCGGAGCGCGGCGCGGTGGCGTTTCAGTTCGATGTGCCGCTGGAAAAGCTGAAGCCCGGCACGTACATCTGCCAGATCAACGTGATCGACGACGCCGACGGCAGCTTCAGCTTCCCGCGCCTGGCGCTGAGAGTACAGCCTCCGGCTCCGGCGGTAGCCACAACCGGGGTGCCTCATTCATGACGCGTCCTTATTGCGTCATGAGTGGGATCCTCATGTCTACCGGATCGCGCTCATAGCGGCGCGGAACAGCGTCTCGAAGTCGTTGGCGGCCTCGGGACTCTTTTCGATGGCCTTTTCTATGGCCTTCTGCGCCACCGGACGCGGATAGCCAAGATTGACCAGCGCCGAAAGCGCATCGTCGCTGGCGGGAGTGCGCTGCCCCGTGCCAGCCGCCGCCGGAACGGCCATGTCATCGAGCTTGTCCTTCAGCTCCAGCACCACGCGCTCGGCGGTCTTCTTACCGATGCCGGGAATCCTCGTCAGCGTAGCGTGATCGCCGCCGCGAATGGCCGCCACCAGCCGCTCGGCGGAGATGCCGCTCAGCACCGTGATGGCCAGCTTGGGCCCGATGCCGGAGATGGTCAGCAGCCGCTCGAAGAGCCGCTTCTCGCCGGTTT
This sequence comes from Acidobacteriaceae bacterium, assembly GCA_009781125.1. The sequence goes on from WQYS01000510.1 coordinate 1,699, forward strand.
CGGCAAAGCCGAAAAGCGCAATCTGATCCTCGCGCACATGCGTGTGGATGTGCAGAGCGGTCTCCGTGCCCTCGGCGGGAAGGCCGGAGAAGGTCGCCACGCTGATGGTGATGTCGTAGCCCACGCCGTTACAGTCCACGATGACCTGGTTGGGAGCCTTGCTGAGAAGCCTGCCGCGAAGATGTGCAATCATGTTGAGAAGATTGTAATCGCAAAAGTAGTTTGAAATTTTCCCGAACGGATGCGGGCGTTCTCCGTCTGTCATAGTAGATGGCCATTTATGACGCTGACAGAGGAATGCCTGGTGTTGACTTCCGTTGAGAGTGCAGGAGCAGAGATCGAGCTTGCCTCTCTTGTGGAGAGCTATTCCAGCCTTCTGTTTCGCGTCGCGCACTCGGTGCTGCGCAGCCGCGCCGAGGCCGAGGATGTGGTGCAGGACACCTTCGTTCGCGTGCTTCAGCATCAGCGCTCTCTCGCGGAGATTCACGATATGCGAGTGTGGCTGGTTCGCATCGCGTGGAACCTGGCCATCGACCGCCGTCGGCGCGCGCAGACGGAGCAGATGGACGAGAGCTTCACCGAAGCGCTTGCCGCAAGCAGTGTCCGCGCAGACCGCGCCTTCGAGGAGATCGAACAGATGAAGGCAGTTCTGCGCGAGATCGAGCGGCTGCCAAAGATAGAACGCCACGCTCTTCTGCTCTCGACCGTTGAAGAGCTGGACACAACAGAGATAGCAGTCATCATGAACCGAAGCGAATCCGCCGTGAGAGGCTTGCTCTTTCGCGCGCGAACAAGGTTGCGCGAAAGACTGGAGAAAGGAGACCACAAGCATGGAAAGTTCCCGCTCCGAAGAAATCGTCAATAAAGTGCTTGACGGCCTGCGCGACACCCGCGCTCCCGAGGGAA
>WQYS01000511.1 GCA_009781125.1 Acidobacteriaceae bacterium
TCTCCATTCGCATCGAGATCAGCTTTCTGGAGACGATGACGCTGAGATCGCTGCTGACGACAGGCACGCCGCTGGCCTGAGCAAACTAGCCCGGAGGCCAGTGCATGGGCCGTCCGCCGAGCAGGTGCAGATGCAGATGCGGCACCGTCTGGCCGCCGTCATCGCCCGTGTTGACCACCACGCGATACCCCTTGCCGAGCCTCAGCACGACATTGGCCATATCCGAAGCAACCGTCATCAGATGGCCCATCAGCGCCTTGCCGGCGGACCTGTCCGACATGGATTCGACGTGCTCCCGGGGAACAATCAGCAGGTGTGTCGGCGCCTGCGGATTGATGTCGGCGAACGCTACACACAGCGAATCCTCATGGACAAGGCTGGCCGGAATCTCTCCGGCAACGATCTTGCAGAACAGGCATTGCTCGCTCATCTTCACATGACCTCACTTCTGAAAATACTGCGGATGTCCGCCCGCAACCCACGGATCGTAGGCCGCGGCAAAGGCCACGCGGTGCGTGATCGATGGATGGCTGAAGAGCCAGAACTCGATATACCGGTTGGGCTGGGGTTCTTCAAGCCCCATCTCCCCGAGCAACTGGAAGGTGCCGACGGCCGTGGCCTGCGGATCGGCCACAATGCCGTGGACCGACTCCTGCCCATAGATGTCGGCGATGTGCTCATGACTGCGGCTGTAGGCGTTCATCACCGGCTGGGTCACGAACGACAGCACGGAGATGACGAGCATCAGAACCACAACCGATCCCCAGTCGTTCTGCGAGCCGATGCCCCACCTCGCTCCATAACGGCGCAGCAGCCACTGCATGCCGCGAAAGCCAATATAGAACTCCACCAGCAACAGAAGGCTCAGGAAGACCAGTGTCTTCGGAATGTGATTGAGGACGTAGTGGCCCATCTCATGGCCGAAGATGAAGCTGATCTGGTCGGGCGTAGCGCGCTCAATCGAGTTGTCCCACACCACCACGCGCTTGGAGGCACCGATGCCGGTCACATAGGCATTCAGCACGGTCACCTTCTCGCTGGCCTTCATCAGAAACATGCGCTCGGGCGGAATGTTGATCCCGCCGCGATGGGTCATCTGTTCGAGCCGGTCGACAAGGGCGGGATTGCTCTTCGCCAGCGGCTCGAACTTGTTGAACAACGGGTCCAGAATGACCGGAGCAACAAAAACCATGAGAACCACCAGCGCCACCGCCGGAATCCAGAACCAGAACCACCAGCGGCGCGGCGACTTGCGGATGACCCAGAACAACAGCATCATCACCAGGCCGCCAAAGACGAAGCTGATCAGAAAACTCTTGGTCATGTCCCAGAACCAGCTGCCCCATCCCTGCACCGAGATTCCATAGACTCTGGAAAAATGATGGCCCGCTAAATCAAGCGGCAGCGAGAGCAGCGTCGTCGCCAGCATCAGCAGGAACACGAACAGAAAACCCTGTGCCCAGCGGTTTCTGCTGGTACGGATGGCGGTCCTCTGCATCCATCCAACCGCGCCCACGGCGAGTAGAAGAAGCAACTGAAGGATTCCCCACACACTGCCAGCCAGGCCAAGCGTCACGCGCAGACGCGAAAAAGCAACCGCCTTGGCGAGCTTGTCGGGCGGCAGCGAATAGGCAGGGAGCTTCTCCGCCTGCTGGGTTTGAGCTTGAGTCTGTTGCGGAGCCTGCTGCTGAGAGAAGCAGGGCTTGCTCAGCGCAATCATTAGGACAACTGACAACAACAAAAGAATGCTAATGCGGACCTGGCGAATCACGGAGCCTCTCCTGATGATAAGGATAGGATAACGATACTCCATTCCGGACGGGCCAAGCGTTGGGTGCTCCACAACCGTCCGGGTGCCCCATCCTTGTCGCCGCGGCGACCGAAGGGTGGGAATGTAAGACGCTCACTTGCCCTTGTTTCGGAGGGAAAGATGGTTGATCGAGCCGTATACTTTCCCACCCTTCGTCCGCCCAAAAACTGCTGGATACCCGCACGTGCATCGGCGGACGAAGGATGGGGCACCTGGACGGTTGTGGTTCGGAAGTTTCAGCGCATGTTCACTTCGTTCAACCAATTGGGCGACTTCAGCAGCTCGCGCGGCTTGGAGCCGTCGGCTGGGCCTACCAGACCGTCGGCGTACATCATGTCGATCAGATGCGCGGCTCTGCCGTAGCCGATGCGCAGGCGGCGCTGCAACAACGACGTGCTCGCCTTGCCGAACTCGAAGACCAGACGCACGGCATCGTTGAACATGGGATCGTCGTCCTCTCCGGCGGCGTTGTCGTCGATCTCGCGGCCTGCGTCGTCCTTCGGTCCCTCGAGGAATCCTTCGACGTACTCAGCCTCTCCCTGCTCCTTCCAGAACTCTGTAACCGCCGTGATCTCCTTCTCGGTCACGAACGGAGCGTGCACGCGCTGCACGCGCCCCGATCCCGGCGGCAGGTAGAGCATGTCGCCACGCCCCAGCAGGCTTTCGGCGCCGTTGGCGTCGATGATGGTGCGCGAGTCCACCTTGGTCGCCAGGCGGAAGCTCATGCGCGTAGGCACGTTGGCCTTAATCAGTCCGGTGATGACATCAACCGAAGGCCGCTGCGTCGCCA
>WQYS01000512.1 GCA_009781125.1 Acidobacteriaceae bacterium
GCGCCGTCCTCTATCAATGGACCCACCTTAACCGTGCGCAAGTTCAACCGCTGGTATACCAGCGATGAACTTGTTGCAGCAGGCAGTCTCCCAGTCGAAACACGCGATGCCGTCGTGCGCCTGATCCAGCGGCGCAAGAACGGCATTATCAGCGGCGGGACCGGCTCTGGCAAATCCACCTTGATGAAAGCCCTACTCGATCATGTTCCCTTGCAGGAGCGGCTTATCGTCATCGAGCAACCCGCCGAGTTGAAGGTAGCCCATGCCAATGCCGTTCGATGGGAGGCCGTCGATGCCATCCCCGGCCAGGTAGCCATCACGCCGAGCCAGCTTGTCGCAGCCGCTTTGCGACATCGGCCCGACCGCATCATCATGGGTGAGATACGCGACGAATGCGGTTATGACCTATTACAAGTGATGAACACCGGCCACGGCGGAACGCTATCCACACTACACGCGGACTCTGCCCATGACGCGCTCGACAGGCTCGCGGATATGGCCTTGAGTGCGAGGACCAATCTCGATCAGGCATTCGTTCGTTCGCAGACCGGCAAGGCCGTGGACTTCGTTCTCCATTGCGAACGCAATTCCAAAGGCCGCCGCCGCGTTCGGGAACTGATAACCGTCTCCGGTTATAGCCATTCCGAGCACTGCTTCCAGGTCGAGGAGGTCTACTGTGCCCCCGAAGCACAAGCCTCTTAAATCACTCCCACAAACAGCCTGAATAGGAGGACATTCGATGACTACCGCAGCACAGGACTTTCTTGCCCGTTCGTTCCTTCCGGGCGAGACGATTGCCTTCCTGTTACACACTCGCAACCCGTCACGAACGCACCAGCGCATCGTGACTCTGGAAACAGCGCTGAGTCCTTGCTATCTCGGATGGGTTGCCCATCTGAACCACAACGGCGCGAACGTCTACGTGGCCGCTAATCCGCTGTTTCCCGGCAGCCGCCGACGAACGAAAGAATGTATTGCATCGGTACGCCATCTATATATAGATATCGATGCCGATGGCGATGCCCGTCTCGCTGCGCTCCGTGCATCAGATATCGTACCGCCTGCCTCTGTCACCATCGCCACATCGCCCGGTAAATATCAGGCTCTATGGCGCGTTGAAGGCTTCGACTTCGAGCAGCAGGAGGAGACGCTTAAGCTGCTTGCCGCTACCTTCGGCGGCGATCCTGCCTGTACAGATTGCAACCGTGTGCTTCGCGTCCCCGGTTTCCTCAATCAGAAATACAATCCCGGCATCCGCGTCACGGTCACATACTCTCCGGAATGCGTATGGACACCGAAGAACTTTCATCTCGATAAGAGCGCGGCGGGAGCCGGGCTTCCCGCTCATGCTTTGTCTTCGCGCCGACCGCCCGGCAAGCACAGCAATTCGGAGGAGGATTGGGCTTGGGTCTTAATGGAACTGGAGCATGGTACAGACGCACACAAACTAACCAGTATCCTTGCCAAACGACGCGCCGATAAGCCCGATCCTCTCTACTATGCGCGGCGCACCGTAGACATGGCTTCTGCCCTGCAATGGACGCTTCACGGTGCACCCATTGCGGACGTTATCACCATGCTTCGCCAGCGCCGCAGCATCGAGCTTCCCAATGCGCTTTGCTCCGTTCGTGCTCACGAGATTGCAACCACAGCGCAGCGCATGGCCGCCCGCTTAACCGTAGCTTGATCCCACACATAAGGAGAATGTAATGCCACTGCTTGAAGTCACCCAAACCCGCTACGTCAGCACCTTCATCCGGCTCACCGATACGACCGCTATGCTGGTCGATCAGTACGCCGCTTTCATTCATGCTTCAGCCGACGATGTAGTCGAACATTCGCTCGCCTATGTCTTCGGCAAGGACAAGGACTTTCAGGAATTCCTTCGCACCCCGGAAGCGCAGAGGATTACCCCGACGTTGCGAGTCCGTAGAGGAGCCGCGAATGAGGCAGCGGAACCAGCCGAGAAGAAGTCTGTTCCCGCATCCTCATCGAAGGCGCAAACACCAGTTGTTGCGGCAGGATTGAAGGCATGATCCAGCCTGCATATAGGTGGAGAAGCCACAGCGGTGCTTTGCACCGGAGAAACATAGACACTCCATGCACAGTATGCCCGTGTTTTGAGCAAATACGTAAACAACTGCTTACCCGCTTGCTCCGCCAACAACTTATCACCGTCCGGTAAACAACTGTTTACTTCACGAAAACAATTGTTTACCAGGCTTCAAAGGAGGTACAGACACATGACAACACCTCAGAATTCCCTGCAACCTATGCCCACACGGTTGGCACGGTCTACTGGCCGCGCCGGAAGAAACAGAGTTGCAAACGCGCGTGTGACGGTTGAAGAGCAGCGTGAGCTATGCGCAGTAGCCCGTTCAGCAGGCGTGTCCCTGAGCGAATGGGCACGAGAGGTTTTACTGCGTGAGGCCAGGCGCTCTACTCTCGACGCTATCTTTACCGAATTGATCGCCACGCGCATGTTGATGCTCAACCTGCTCAAGCCGCTCGTTCTTGGCGAGAAGGTTTCTTCAGCATGGATTACTGAAGCCATGACCGTCGTGCGGACAGAGAAGCACAAAGACGCCCAGGACGTA
>WQYS01000513.1 GCA_009781125.1 Acidobacteriaceae bacterium
GGAATTCGCTCTCGATAAGGTGTCAGCCACAACATTGTCTTGTTCTGAGATATGCCTGAAGTCGGTAGAGAATTTGCCAACAAACTACACATGACGGAATTGTCGTTGCGAGCATTTATCTCTCCGTTCCTGGAAAGCATAAGTGACAGGCTTGTGATCCGTAAAAATGACAAAGTGACGGCCTTCGACCATATATCGGAAGTACTTGATGGCCTCATACACTGCCAGGAGCTCGCGATCGTACGAACTGTACTTTCATCAGTGGGGCTGAGCTGATGGGAGTAGAAAGCCAGGGGTTGCCAAGCGTCGCAAACACGCTGCTGCAAGGCGGCACCAATAGCAGTTTCCAAAGCGCCTTTGAATAAGGCCAACGCAGCAGATGGGTCCGGGTGAGCCAGAAGTGTGGCAGGGAGAGGCTAGAATTGCAGTCCTCGAAAACGTGGACCATGGCGGGTGTCCAGTCAACCGGTTAGAATTCTGTAACCTTGGGACCAGCTAACGCAGCGTGGAGTGGCCCTTGTATGCTGGCGGCTTGTGGTATGAACCGACGGTAAAACATTAGCATGCCAAAGTAACGTCTGAGATTTTGACCAAGACAGGCTGTTGGAAACAGTTGATTGCTGCAACTTTCTCCTCCAGTGGCCGAGTACCTGCAGATGACCCTGGGTACCCGTGGAAAGTCACTTCCGTCGCGCCGAAAACACATTTTGCTGGATTCAGCAAGAAACAGTACTCGTGGAAGCACTGGAACAATGTACGCAGGTGTTGCTCTTGCTCTTCCTTCCAGGCGAAGGCGACCAGCACGTTATCTATATAGGCATAACAGAAATCCAGGTCTCTGAGAACCTCATTGATGAACCGCTTAAATGTTTGCGTTGCGTTTCGGAGCCCGAAGGACACGTATGGGAATTCTATAAGCCCAATAGGCGTGATGTTGGCTGTTTTTGCGATGTCGTCCGGATGAACTGGAATCTGATAGTATGCATTCACCAAATCTATCGTGGAGAAGAATTTCCTGCCAGCAAGTTGTTACGCAAATTCGGTAATGTCCCAAACGGGATTTTGGTCGGGGATCGTCCTACCATTCAGAGCACGATAGTCTCCATAGGGTCTCCAGCCTTCTTCTTTTTTGGGGGAAGAGTTGGAAGGCCGAAGCCCAGGGGCTATCGGAACGTCGAGCGGTGCCATTTCGTTGCATTTCCTCGAACTCGGATTTTATGATTCAAAGGCGGTAAGGTGCTAACCGCCGTGGGCGAGAAGTTACAGGTGGTCCAGGCGTGGTGCGAATGTGATGGAACGTAGAATTCCGAGGTTCCTGGAGAATACCAGCAGGACAGATTACATCCGGAAAATCCTACAGCAGTGCGTGATAGCGAGACCTGCCGCCGAAGACTTTAATGTGACAGCCGTACGTTCCTATCAAGGCGCTGTTGACAGTAAGGTTAGTTATGTTGTCAATGATGCGTCGATGCCTCATGTCGACGAGTAAGTTTTAGAAGCAGAGAAAGTCCGAACCGATTATTGGTCCCGTTAAGTTCGCGACTACAAATCCCATGAAAACTCCCGTCGTAAGCCGAAATCCAAACGCAGAGTGATGTAACCGTAGGTGTGTACAGTATAGTCATTTGCTGCGAACAACGCATAACTAGTCTGTGTCCGGCCTTCTCGAAAGCGAGAACGGGGGTAGACGCAGAGATCGGCTCCTGTGTCGATCAAGAAACTCATCTTTGTGAGTTGCTTCAGTTGCTCGCCGCCACTAGCGACTGCCTTCCGCGTTTCCCTGGTGCCACGTACAGGACGCGGTGCAACTCTTTGCACGCTCTTTTAAACGGCGGTGGCACCAGCAGGTGTCAGGGGCTGAGGACTGTCCCGCAGGGCGTGGCGAATGTCTTGCTTTCCGTCGTGTAAGCGATGGTGAACGCGGACGAGAGGGATTCGAGGAAAGTGCCGCGACTTGCCGAGCCGGCTCATCAATACGGGCGATTAAAGTACAGATGTCATCACCAGATGAAGACACACGGTCGACACAGGGAGGATGCGTGACTTCCGCTATTTCATCCGCGAGCTGTGCCACGTCGTCTAAGGAAACCTGCGCCTGCGTGGCAATAATGCCCTGAATATTTGGTGTCAGGCGATTCGTCAACAAAGTGCGGAGAAAATCGGATGGTACTGACGGGCCTGCGAGAGTGCGGAGGTGCCGGAGGAACAGGGTTGGCCTACGGTCACCCGTCTCCTCGTGCATCAGGAGCTGGCGGAATCGCTGCTCCTCGGAGAGTGACAGACGTCTAATGAACTTAGGTTTGATTCTCTCATAACGGCTTGTGGGTGGGTGGTTGGTTATGACATCCTCCACCTCCGCCGTTAAGGCAATAAAACGAATGCTGCTCTTTTGACGTAGTAGGTTGAGGCAATAAAATTGATGATGCAATTGTGACGTAATGGTGTGGGGCTATAGATTGGATGGTGGTGTTTCGACGTATTGGTGGGGCCTGAAATTGGAGGGTTCTGTTGTGACGTAGTTGGATGTGGCAATAGAGTGGATGGTAGTGTTGTGACGTAGTGAAGTGGGGAAATATAGTGGATGGTGTTGTTTTGAC
>WQYS01000514.1 GCA_009781125.1 Acidobacteriaceae bacterium
TGTGTTAGTTGTTATTTTGTTTTTTTGTTTTTTTTTTTGTGATGTTTAATTATGTGATTGAATGTGTTGGGTTTTGATTATGTTTTTAGTTATAATGAAGTGGGTGGGGGTGGGGGGGAGGGGGGGGGTAATTCAAAGAATTGTGGTTTCAAAACGGCCAACCGCGCTGCCGACACAGATACATCGGACGCGGCACAGCTTTCGCCGTCTAACATCTTGGAAAACCACATGATGTATCTAGGCGAGCACAAAACTTTCCATTTAGCAAGCATTTTTTTGCACCAAGAAAAAAGTGTTCTTGTACATCTGCAACTCGATGCGCGTTCGGCTGTAGGCGAAGCCTACATTCCGAAGCCGTAGCCGGTGCTTTCCTCAATGGCGGCGGCAATGCTTTTCCCTTTCTGTACAGGTTGAATCGTTGCCTCCTGCTGTGTGCTCTGGCTTTTCTCAACTGGCGGCTTGGAGGACTGCGTGGCTGAGATTTCGTGTTGAATCCGTTCGTCCCTGGCTCTGGCTATGTCCATCGCGGTGGTCTTCGTTACATCGGTCTGTAGGCGTTCGCCAAGCGTCTCCGCGTTATTGGTGTAGATCGTGACCTCGTGCGACGCTCTCGATATGGAGACATACGCCAAGCGCGTGTTGATAAGCTCCCTGCTGGAATCTGTGTCGAGATTGACCAGAACACGGTTGAAGGTGAGTCCCTGCGAACTGTGCGAGGTCACGGCGTAACCGTGATCGAAGGTCCGCGTCTGCGCAGGATCGAAGCGAATAGACCTCTCGCGGTCTCCGTCCATCTTCACGGTGATGGCGTTCGGCTCGATTTTCGTTACTGTGCCCAGGTCACGATTCGCCACGCCAAGGCGTTTATCCGGTGCGGTGAACTGGATGCGGTCGCCGGTGGCGATCTCGCGCTCGACCTCGCGGAACGCGGTCACGCCGCACAAGCGTCGCGGGTCGTAGGTGACGCTCTGACCATCGGCTCTCTGCACGGTAACGGTATTATTCGCTGTATCCACGTTCTGCACGACGGCGTAGCTTTTCCCCTTAATGCCAAGTTGCTCACTTCCGCGACTGTAATAGAGCGTGTTTCCGGCCTCGTACCGGGCGGCCCATTGGCGGTCTGCTCTGGTCATATCGGAACGCTGCACAAGCGTGGCGTAGCTCTGCCCGACTTTGGCAAGTGTTCCGTTCGCATGTAAACTTGTGCGGATGGCTTCATTGATCTGCTGGCGGCTGCGATTGTCGGGAGACACAACAAGAGTTTTCTCCGGGCTGGCCGCGTAATCTCTGGCAATCGCACGGATGCGGCTGCTGGAATCCGCTACTTCAGTAACTCGTCCCTGCTCTCGCAGCATTTGTATACCCTCAACAGTCCTGTTCTCTGCAAGAAGCTCGACCACCTTCAGAAGTTCAGGACTGTCACGCTGGCGAACAATCGTATCGAGTTGACTGGTACGCATCCCGGCCTGCTGCATCTGCTCGAATGGCCGCCCGGCGTCCACGCCTTGATGCTGGCGCGTGTCTCCGATAACCAGAACACGGTCCTGTGGGTTGATCCTGTCAAGAAACTGCTTCATCTGTTTCGCACTGGCAAGGCTGGACTCGTCCAGCATGTACAGGGTTTTGTGATTGGGGTCTCCTGCATACTGACCGTTGCCGCCTCGCGCAAGAAAGCTCTGAAGCGTGTTCGCAGAGATACCGGCGTCGCGCAAGGCTCCGGCGGCCTTCGACGTGGGAGCGAAGCCTTCGACAGCGTAACCGTGCCGCTCCGCGCCTTCACGAATGGATTCCAGAACGGTCGTCTTGCCGGTTCCCGCGAGTCCCTGCAAGCCGTGGATGCGGTCGTCGGAGGTTAATACCTGTCGAATCACTGACCGCTGACGTTCGTTCAGAAAATCGCGGGTCGCGGCCTGCGCTTTGGCCTCGTCTGGATTCATGATCGGCGTGGCCTCTCCTCGCCCCTTCAGAACATGAGCAATGACAGCCTTCTCTGTGGCGATAGCCTCCGGCGTGGTGAAGCGGTGGGCGCTGTCATACTTCCGGCCCTCAACCTCGATGAATCTCCCCTGCTGGCGCTGCTGCTCGAACTCGGAGCGAACCTGCTGCAAGCTAACGTCTCCCATGCCCCGGCGTAGAGCGTCGCGCATCAGAGTGCGCTCGTCATTCGCAGACTCGCGCTCAAAACCGCTGGCGCGTGCGTAGGACACGGCTTCTCTGGCCGTCGTCGCTCCCCGAAGCTGAATCTGCTCTCCTCTGTCCTTCGCTTCGGAAATAACCTTCTCGGCCTGATTGCCGAATCTCGCGGCCATCTCTTTGTGTGAGGCCAGAACCTCCTCTTTGCTCAGGTGTAGCTTCTTGTCTCTGGTTTCCAGCGCGGCAATCTCTGCGGCTCTGGCGCTGTCCGTCAAGCCCTGCGCCTTAAGCCGTTCCTCGATCTGCTGGCGGCGCGGGCTGCTGGCTTCCAGATACTCGCGGGAATATCCTTTGATCTCCGGCGCTCCGCACTTTCCCGGCTCGATCTCATACCCAAGCCGTCTAACCTCGCGCATCAGTTCGGACTGATAGACGGCGGTGGCATAACTCTTCGTGTAGAAGAA
>WQYS01000515.1 GCA_009781125.1 Acidobacteriaceae bacterium
GGGATAGATGGAGTAGAGCGCCTCATCGACCACGCCGAAGCTCAGTTCGGCCACCACCGGCCTGCCCTGAGCGTCGCGCGCGGTCACGTCGTAAACCGCGCTCTGGCCCGGCTGAAAGACGTTCGCAGCCGGAGTCACCGTAATCTGAAGCTGCTGCTGCACCGGCGGAACCTTAAGCGTTTTCCTCGCCTGATAGACCTTGCCGTCCTTCACGAAGACGGCATCGACGATCACGTTAGGCTGCGAATCCGATGTAACCGGAAGATCAAAGCTCACGGAACGTCCGTCGCTAGAAAGCGTCTTGCGGAACAGCACCGCGTTGCCGGTAGCTGTAACGAGCGCGTGAACTCCACTGACCTCGCTCGCCAGCGTCAGATGCGCCGTATCTCCAGGAGCATAGGTTTTCTTATCGGCGATGATCCGGGCCTGCTCGGACTCGCCCCACGACCATGTTTCCTCGCTGCTGCTCACCCACAGCCAATCTTTATCCTGCACCTGACGCTTCTCCGGCGTAGTGGCCTGCGCAAGCACGCGAATCGACCCGCTGACATTAACCGGAAGCCGAACCATGGCCGTGCCGTCAGCTCCTGTCGTGACATCTGCATCTCCTGCAGGGGTCTCTTTCTTTTCGTCGCGGTAGTTATATTGCGACAGATGCAAATGAACCGTTGTCTGCACAGGCTTGCCGTCGTAGTCCATCGCAGTGATGCGGAAGCTGGCCTGCTGCCCCCGTACAACGACATAACTCAGCGATTCCACACGGACGTGAAAGCTGCCATAGGTAGCAAGAAAACGATACCGGCCTGTAATTTCGCGTCCGGCCTCGTCGGTCACGGCGGCTTCGATGACGTAGTCGCGGTCGTAACGGCGGTCTTCGTCGAAGCTGGTGGGAACCGAAACCGTCAACTTGCCGTTAGCATCAAGACGGCCTTCCTGCTCGTTGGTTTCGTCTCCTGTATAGATGTCGTTGCTGCTCTCCTCCGCTGAGGAGGAGTCGCTGTCCTCGTCCTCGCCCCACCAGTAGTGCGTGTTCTGGTAGACGCGAATCTTTACCTTGGCATTGGCTACAGGTTCACCAAAGAAATAACGGGCCTCGACGGTGACCTGATTGCTGTCTCCCTGCAAGATGCGCGGACGCGCGGATGAAACGCGAATCTGATACTCTGGCTTGCGATATTCCTGAACCTGGAAGAATCCGCGGCCAACCGTGCCAGTCTCTGCGCCTTCACCAACGGTGATGGAGTAGTCGCCAAGGCTGGCGTCATCCGGCAGAACCATGTCTCCCTGAACTGTTCCCATCGGCGAAACCGGCAGTTGCTTGTCGTATAGATTCTTCTGCTGGTCGTCGGTTACGGTCACGTGAACCGTGGAGAGCTTGGGCAGCGTCAGCGTATCTCCTGCCCGCTCGCGGATGACGGACCTGAAGTGAACCGTGTGTCCGGGTCGGTAGACGGGCCTGTCCGTGTAGGTGTAGCCGACATAGCGGTCTCCGGCCTGTTGCAGGAACGAGGAGTACCACGGCGCTACCAGGGCAACGTCCTTGCCTACGCGCGCCATTACCCAAAGATTTCTGTCGCTGGCGTCCTCGAATTGATTCGCTGCCTGCTTCGCCGGAGCGTCGAAGGCCGCGACCCCATCTTCCGCAGTGATCTGTCGCGCAGTCGGCTGCTTCGTTAAAGAGAGAACAACCTGAGCGCCACTGATGGGCACGCCGGTCTTGCGGTCCACGACATAGGCCAGCAACTGGCCGGCAGTCGTGCGTGTAACCAGAGCCGCCTGGCTGACAAACAACAATGTGTAGGCCTTCAGATGGCCATCGGTCGCTTCGACCAGATACATGCCGCCAGGCAGCGGGTCGATAGGCAAAACCTGATCGTCCGCAATATAAGTTGGAGGAACCTGCTGACGCCAGCGCGCCACCAGTTGGCTGTCGTTGAGCAGAGGAATCTGCGCAAACTGCGCTACGCCAACAATGCGGCTACGCTGGGCAAGGCTGGACTGCTTCAGCTTCAGAGCATCGCGCGTCTGGCGTGAGAGCTGGGTTCGGGAAAATTGCTTGATCCGGCTCCAGATGGACTGCTTCCAGTCATGAAAGCGCTCCAGCAGAGTCTCTTCGTCGATCCTCTCGACGGGTGCGAAGTTCTGCATCTCGCCGAAGCTATGCATCTCCGAGAGACCGGAGATGAACTTCTCCTCATCGTGCACGCGATAGATGCGGAACTCCAGCTCCGATTCGTTGCGCGTATAGAGGTGGAGCCTCGGCTTTTCGTCAGGCGCAAAGGAACGAGTTGTGCTCAGCGTGAAGTATGGCGACTGAGCAGAGGCGCTCGGCGCAGCCGCCGCCAACATGAGCAGGAACAGAAACACAGCTATTCGTCGCGCAGAATATTCCATCGAAAGACCCCAAGAAAGTTTGGGTTCGCATCCTCTGGCCGCCAGCGAGGATCGGGGTGATGAAGCAGCTCTGAGAGCAGAACGCGGCGCATCTGGCCGCGCTGTTTGCCGAACGGTCCCGTGTGATAGACAACCCATCCGCCCTGCCTGCCCGTGACTATCATGGAGTGGTATTGTGAGTCGGATTCTAGCACACGATA
>WQYS01000516.1 GCA_009781125.1 Acidobacteriaceae bacterium
ATCAGGATGACCGCGCCCCGCTCCTTGCCCGGCCTGAGAGCCTTGTGCAGAACGTTGATGCAGTGCATACAGCGCACGCACTCTTCATTGTGGATGCTGAGCTTCTTGCCGTCCCACTCCATGCAGCGCGTGGGGCAGCGGTCGCAGACGTCCTTCTGGATGTTGACGCCAGCGGCCTGATGTTCGAGCACAGCCGCGTCATCCTGCTGGATATCGTCCTTCCAGGTTCCGATGATGGCAAGGTCGCTGCGCGCGATGGAGGCGACGCAATCGTTAGGGCAGCCCGAGGCCTTGATCTTGAACTTGTAGGGGAAGGGAGGCCGGTGCATCTCGTCCTGATACTGGTGTGTCAGCTCGTGGACGATCTTCATGGTGTCGAAGCACGCCCATTCGCAGCGGCCTTCGCCGACGCAGCAGGAGGGCGTACGCATCGCCGACCCCGATCCGCCAAGGTCGAAACCGGCGGCGGTCAGCGCATTGAAGGTCGGCTCCAGCTCTGCCGTGGTGGTTCCCATCAGGATGAGGTCGCCGGTGGTGCCATGCGCGTTGGTCAGCCCCGATCCGTGCTTTTCCCAGATGTCGCAGAGCGTGCGCAGAGACTCGCTGGTGTAGAACCATCCGGCAGCCGGATTCACGCGCATGGTGTGGAACTGGCCGACCTTGGGGAACTCTTCGGCCTTGTCGCTGTAGCGCCCGATGACGCCGCTGCCATAGCCGCGCACGCCGACTACGCCGCCGTGTTTCCAGTGGCCCTTCTTCTCCTTGTAGGAGAGCTCCAACTGACCCAGCAGATCGGCTGACATCTCGTTGTTCTGGGCAGCCGACTTGATCTCCTTCACGAAGCTCGGCCACGGTCCCTTGTCCAGTTCGTTGAGCAAGGGCGTTTCCGGCAGTTTCTTATCCTCAGGATTTGCCACGATACTTCCTCCGTTTACTTCCTGTCGGTTCAATCCATTCCGGGAGACACGACTCTCCTTTATGCCTCAATGCATACAATCCTGTATTCACGATGAAACAGATGGAAGCTCTAACCGAGACCTCTACTGGATCGCGATAGATCGATGCGGATGATTGCTCTTAGACTCAACCCTGAGGATCGGTGCCGTCCAAAAGATAATTCTTATACGGAATAATCAAACGTTATGGGATGACCGGACGGCTCCCGGCTTTTCGCCGGGCGTGAGCTCAGCGGCATGTGTCAGCAGATGAAGGCAGAACGCAGCCGCATTGCCCGTGGGCCGTGGGCCGGAGGGATAGGCAAACGAGAACATTCTAGTCAGCACAAGACCGCGCACGCGAGCCAGCTGCAGCGTGCCCAGCGAGAGCTGATTGCGCACCGCCCAGCGCGACACGAAGGTGATGCCAAGACCAGCTTCGACCGCATTCAGCAGGCCTTCCGTCGAGTCAAGCTCCATGCGCACGTGGAGGTTCTTGCGGCTCAGTCCGGCGTGAGCCAGAGCCTGCTCGACGACCCGGCGCGATCCGGAACCGAACTCTCGCATCAACAGTGGCGCGTTCCGGAGCGCATCGATCTCGATCTCGTGACCGGCCCACTCGTGGCCGGCGGGAACGACCAGAGCCATCTCGTCCTCCATAAACGGCTCGGTATGCACGTCCTTGCGCAGCGCGGGGCCCTCGATCAGCGCGATCTGCGTGCGATGCGCGATGACTGCCTCCAGCATCTCGTCGCCATTGCCGCTGATGGCGGTTACGTTCACGCGAGGATTCTCGCGCAGAAATCCCGCCACCAGGTAGGGGAGCAGATACTGGCCAATCGTCTGCGAAGCTCCTATGCTCAGATGTCCGGCTTGCTCGCCGCGCGTTCCGGCCACGGCGGCAAAGGTCTCGTCGGAGATCTCTTTGAGGCGCTCAGCGTATGGAAGCAACGTCTTTCCGGCTACGGTGAGCGTGATCCGTCCGCCGGTGCGGTCGAAGAGCGAGACGCCGAAGTCCTCTTCAAGACAGCGAATCTGCTGCGTCACCGCGGGCTGCGTCAGTAGCAGTTCCTCGGCGGCGCGGCTGAAGTTCAGGTGTGTCGCCACCACCCGGAATACCTTCAGACGGAAGTTCTCCATTGCATTCCCCACATTCCCGGCTGTATCGCTTACATATACCAGTCTACTCACGGGGAGTGGAGAGAGTGATTAACGGCTATATCGATAAGTTCCTGGGCTCGTAGCTCTCAATCTCGATGCCATCCCAGTTGAGGATGTGTCCATTATGATTCTTGCCGTCAAGGGCAAAGCCTGCGATGAGCTTACCGGCATCCTGGGCGGATTTTGCTCTGCCGCCAAAATCTCCTACCTTCAAGCCGTTCAGATCGGTCGCCACCGCGCCGGGCATGACGCCGAATATCTGACGCTTGCTGCCGGTCTTGGCGAACTCAACTCCGAAGACCATGGTCATGACGTTCTGCGCGGCCTTGCTGGTCTTGTAAGCCAGCGGCTGCCAGTGAACACTGCCCGACACGGGAATCGAGACATTAAGGATCGTCGCGTCCTCGGCTAGATTTGCCATCAGGCTGCGGATGAGTTCGTGCGTAGCGAAGAAGTTGACCTCCATGGCCTCGCGCAG
>WQYS01000517.1 GCA_009781125.1 Acidobacteriaceae bacterium
CAAGATTGACTCTCCCATAACTTCCTTACGTGGCCCCCCCGCTGAGAAATGGTTAGCCCCGGACAACAATCGTGTAAATCATGATCTGCGAACAAAGGGAGGCCAAGAGGCCTCCCATCGCTGCATTGCAGCGTGATTTAAGGATATCGAACCGGCACAAACTACACTGCCACTTTTGCTAAAGATTTATTTCCTTTGGTTTCAATGGGACACGTAGTTTTTCCCGGTTGCGCCCTCTTGACAAGAAGAAAACAGGGATGACAAGGAAAAAGAGGGCCGAGGTGTGAGAAATACAGGCTAGTACCTGCTTGCAAAAATCAGCGCAATTATTTCGTCATCCTCGTTAAGGTTAAGGAATTCCCCTTTTACATCGTCATCCTGAGCGAAGCGAAGGACCCCCGCATTTTGCCTGGAGTGGCAATGAATTCATCGGGAAAACGTAAATTCCTAAACGGCCTTGCCTTTCCTGAAGACTTTATCGGCAAGGAAGAAAAATGCGGGGGTCCTTCGCTTCGCTCAGGATGACGCATCATTTTTAATGATGCCAACTTACGCAAGCAGGTACTGGATGAAGAACTATCACGCAAAAGAATCCTCACGCACGAATATATATGTAGACAGATTTTGTCTCTTATGAGACTATAAATCAACAGTCTCCTAAGGAGGCCCGATGGCTACGCTGTCACTTCCCATCACGCCCGGATATGCTTTCGACAATCCGCCCGATCTCAGCTCGTCTGCCGAGCGAGCGCGGCTGAGTCCTGCTGCCCTTAGAGGCTACTTCGCCATCATCGAGAAGTGGACGCTCGATCCGGATGCGGGAGCGGCGCTGCTGGGAGGCATTCCCCGAGCGACCTTTTACAAGTTGAAGAAGACACCGGCTACGCTCACCCAGGATGGGCTGACAAGGATCAGCTACGTGGTGGGCATCTATAAGGCGCTGAACATTCTTCTGCCTGCCCGGCACGCCGACGCCTGGATGGCCAGACCGAACCATGACGCGCTCTTCGGCGGCAGAGCGCCGTTGCAATACGTGATTCATGGCGGAATCCCCGCTCTGGCGCGTGTTCGCAGCATGCTCGACGCCGTGCGCGGCGGCGGGTAGGTGTCCTTTGGCAAGAAACAATCTCACCATCTGCCGCGCCTCGCACCGCCTCGTGCCCGCCAAATACGCCGACGAGAGCGTGCTGGAGAATCTCCAGCTCGAACCGGCGACGACTTATCTGCTTTCTGCACTGGATGCCGCCACCAACGAACGCATCGTTGCAGAATCCGGCAACACACCTGAGATCGGCCCGCGCGAGCTACTCTTCGGCGTTCCGGAGGCTGCTGTCATCAATGCAGCCTTCACGCACTCGGGGCCGTTCGGAGGCCGCTTCCATAGCGCTGGACGCGGCGCGTGGTATGCGGGCGTTCGCCTGCGCACCTCTCAGGCAGAGGTCGCTTACCACAGGCTTCGCTTCCTTAGGGACTCTGAGATTGACGAGCCTGTTGCCTCGGAGTACCAGGACTTCGTGGCCGACCTGTGGGGCAACTTTCATCGGCTCAGCAGGACGAAGGACTCGGCATACCTTCAGCCGGAGCCGGTGCCGCAGTGCTATCGTCCTGGACAAGCACTGGCTCAAAAGCTCCTCGCCGAGGGTTTTGGCGGCATCGTGTATCCGAGCGCGCGTGATCCGGAAGGAACCTGTATCGCATGTTTCCGGCCTGCGCTGGTCACCAGCCCCCGCCGTGGAGATCTGCTGGAGTTATCGGCAGATCCGGTCACCGGAAAGTGCCGCTGGAAGAAGCTGTTCAGCCCCGCGCCATAATTACCTCGCTGGCAGAACGCACGCGGGCAAGACGTCGAAGGAGAAGCAACTTGTGTCTTGTAGGTGATCTGGTGCCGGGAGGGGGGGTCGAACCCCCACGAGGCTAAGCCTCGGCAGATTTTGAGTCTGCTGCGTCTGCCAGTTCCGCCATCCCGGCCCTGCACTGCAAAGACTACTTACGCCTTCCCTGTCGAACAACCGCTGCGCCCTTTATGAGCGGCGGCAGCTTTGGCGGCGCTTTCGCTGGAACCATCTCAGTATCGCACAATCGCTGTACTGCGGCTAGACGATGAGACTTCTCATCGAGACGACTTCAACGCAGCCGCCTGCGGAAGTGAACCTGCATCCCAACCGCCTCCCAGCGCACGGATCAGATAAACGCTGTTCTCCATGCGGCGGCGGTCGATGTCCACGGCAATACGCTCGTTCTGCAGGCGGATCGTCTGCACGGTGATCACCTCAAGATAGGTAATCATTCCGCCCTTGTAGCGGTTCATCGACAACTGCTCGGAGACGCGCGCGGCGGCGACGGCTCGCTGCTGACGGGCATCTTCCTCCTCCAGGATGCGTAGCGAGGACAGGCTGTCCTCGACCTGCTGGAACGCCGTCAGCACGCTCTGCCTGTAGTCAGCCACCAGCCCGTCGTAGTTGGCGTTGGCCTGCGCAACGACGGCGCGGCGGCGTCCGGCATCGAAGAGCGTCTGCGTCACGCTGGGGCCGACAGCCCACAGGCGACTGGGCCAGACGAACCAGTCGGTGATG
>WQYS01000518.1 GCA_009781125.1 Acidobacteriaceae bacterium
CAGATGCATCACGCGACGTCTCTTCCTTACGCCTCCTCGCTCTGCGGAGCCTGCTATGAAGCCTGTCCGGTGAAGATCAACATTCCGGAGGTGCTGCTCGAACTGCGCGCGCAGGTGGTTCGCCAGGAGAAGCGCAGCCTGCGAAAATTCTTCGTTCCGATCAATCTTGGGCTGCGCGCGGCGGGCGTGCTCTTTTCGAGCGCATGGCTCTTCCACATGTCGCAGCGCATGGGGCGCATCTTTGCGCGGCTGCTCACGCGCAAAGATGGATGGATTCATTCCATGCCGTCGGTCGGCGGTAAGTGGACGCAGACCCGCGATCTGCGCGGCTTTCCGCAGCAGACCTTCCATGAGTGGTGGAACAAGCGCGCGGCGCAGAATAAGAGGTCCAAATGAGTCCGGCAAATAAATCCCGCAACTCCCGCGAAAATGTTCTCGGCAAGATTGGCAAAGCGACGGCTTCCGTAGCGCTCGATGCCTCGGCACCTGCGAATGCGTACGCGAACCTTCCGCGTCCGTACATCCGCAAGGGGAGCATGCCATCTGAAGCGAAGATCGAGTTGCTCATCGAGCGGCTTCGCGAGTATGACGCCGAGGTTGTCGAATGCTCGCCCGCGCAGCTTGTGGACTCCATTCACAAGGTAATCTCTGCGAGCGGCCATCATTCACTGGTTGCGCCGCCGGAGCTGCCTGCGGCCTGGATGACTCCCGGGGTTGAGTGGAAGCTCGACCGCGGAATGTCTGATGACGAGATCGAGAAGACCGATGGCGTCGTGACCGCAGCTTTCTGCGCCATTGCGGATTCGGGGACCATCGTTCTTCATCACTCGACGAGCGAAGGACGGCGCGTGATAACGCTTCTTCCCGACTGGCACCTGTGCATTCTGTACGCCAGCCAGGTGGTGGAGACGCTTCCGGAGTACTTTGCTCGCGCCGAGCAGCAACCGGCTCTGGTTACGTGGATATCAGGCCCCAGCGCCACGGCGGACATCGAGATGACGCGCATCAAGGGCGTGCACGGGCCGCGCTACCTGAACGTCATCCTGGTGCACGACGAAGCGTAACTGCATCCGGTCCATTCACGGGCACGCTTTTCGCTTGAATCATGCGGGCGTCTTCATTACTGTTAAGAGCTAATCACTCTTTCAGGGAGAACCCCCGTGTCCCATCGACTTACCCGGCGCGCCTTCGCGCAGCTTCTCGGCTCCGCTGCTTTGACTCCTGCTCTGCCTTCGCTGGCGTCCACTCCGGCCAGCGCCGCTGTGGAAACTCCTGCCGTTCCCAAAGTGCGCCTGTTCCCCAGCGGTTTTCTCTGGGGATCGGCCACCGCTTCTTATCAGGTCGAAGGCGCGGTCAACGAAGACGGGCGCGGCCCCTCGATCTGGGACACCTTCACCCACACGCCGGGCAAGATCAAAAACGGAGACACCGGCGACGTCGCCAACGATCACTACCATCGTTACAAGGAAGACATCGCGCTGATGCGCAATCTGGGGCTGAAGACGTACCGCTTCTCCATAGCCTGGCCGCGCGTCTTTCCGCAGGGAACGGGCGCGCCCAATCCCAAGGGGCTCGACTTCTACAACCGCCTCGTCGACGAGCTGCTGGCCAACGGCATTCAGCCCTACTGCACGCTCTTCCACTGGGATCTGCCGCAGGCGCTCGAGGACAAGGGCGGCTGGCAGTCGCGCGATACCTCGGAGGCCTTTGCCCACTACGCCGGATATGTCGCCCAGCACCTCTCCGACCGCATTCGCCACTTCATGACACTCAACGAGATGAGCTCGTTCGTCGAAGCCGGCTATGGCGGTGGCTTCCATGCGCCCGGCCTCAAGCTGCCGCCGGCGGAGCTCAGCCAGGTGCGCCACCATGCGCTGCTGGCGCATGGACTCGGCGTTCAGGCCATGCGCAGCTCGGCCAAACCGGGAACAAAGCTCGGCCTGGCCGAAAACGCCAATGCCTGCATTCCTGTCATCGAGACCAGCGAGCACATCGCCGCCGCCGCCAAGGCCATGCGCGAGTCCAACGCCGGCTATCTGACCGCGGTCATGGAGGGACGCTACACCGATCTCTATCTCAAGACCAAGGGCGCCGCCGCTCCCAAATTCACGGCTGAAGAGATGAAGATCATCGGCTCGCCGGTTGACTTCGTGGGCCTCAACATCTACACGCCCACCTACGCGCGCGCCGACGGCTCGCCGGAAGGTTTTGCCGTGGTTCCGGGACCGGAGTCCTTTCCGCACATGAAGAGCTGGTGGCTGGCGGTTGGCCCCGAGGCCCTTTACTGGGGTCCGAAGCTGGCCAGCGAGATATGGGGAGTCAAGGAGATCTACATCACCGAGAATGGAGCCTCGTCGACGGATATTCTCATGCCGGACGGCCACGTCTACGACACGGACCGCGTTATGTATCTGCGCAACTATCTGACGCAGCTCCACCGCGCTGTCAGCGAAGGCGTACCCGTCCGCGGCTACTTCCTGTGGAGTCTGATGGATAACTTCGAGTGGGCCGACGGCTACGCCTATCGCTTCGGAATTCACTACGTGGACTTCGCCACGCAGAAGCGCACGCC
>WQYS01000519.1 GCA_009781125.1 Acidobacteriaceae bacterium
ACAAGAAAACGACTTTCGCCTTGAACTCCAACGCCGAGCGTGTGCGGCCATCGATCACGCGCACCCCAGTGGCTCTCCGCGTTTTTGCGTCGAAGCTGACGCTGTGCGCAACGCTAAAAGGCCGCAGCGTCATGCGTCCAGTCTTTTCTGCGGCGGGTAAGGTCGCATTCACACTGCTGAAATAGGACCGTGTGATGGGTGCGGCTCTTTTGCATTTGAGGCTGTTCCATGATTTTTCAATGGGATAGAGGAGTGGGGAATCCGTGTCATGGTCACCAGACGGCAGGATATCGAGCGTGCGATGAGATATGTGGTAAACGCAGATTGGCATTCCTCTCTTTCTAAGAGAATGCTTTGCACTCAACAGCTGGTTCGCCCGACATGAGTCGCGCAGTGAGTTCGGGCTGATAATTCCTCGATGTTTACTGTGTTGATCCTTACGCCGTAAGGATGGGCGCGGTAGAGCTGGACTTTTTGGATCAGATTGGCTATGGTCAAGCTGCCGAGGAGGAGCAGCGGTGGCGAGCCTAGCCGAGAACCAAGGTTTTCAGTGCGGCGGGCGGATATTCCCGGACTCCGAGATCGCTCTGATACGTGAGATAGTAACTACCTTTCCGGGCCTGAGCCGGAAAGAACTGGCCAACACCATCAGCGAGTTGGTGGACTGGAAGCGGGCCAATGGTGGTTTGAAAGAAGCCGAATGCCTCAAGTTGTTGACGCGTTTGGAGGCGGCGGGCCAGCTTAGTTTACCCGGGAAGCGAGAGACGAAGCCGCTGGGCGCGGCGACTTCGATTCCGCGCACCGCCGAGGGCGAACCGGGTGAGCCCTTGAGCG
This sequence comes from Acidobacteriaceae bacterium, assembly GCA_009781125.1. Next base: position 835 of record WQYS01000519.1, read on the forward strand.
GAGAACTGGAAAACTTCGCTCCCGTCGTGCTGGAACGAGTCAGCGAGGCCCGGGCGCGGCGGCGGTTTCGCGAACTGATCGACCGCTATCATCCCCTGGGTTACAAAGTACCGTTCGGAGGCCATCTGGAATATTTGGTTTCGGTCAGCCGGCCCGAGACGAGGGTGGTGGGGGCAGTGCAGTTTTCCAGCGCCGCCTGGCGGATCGAGGTGCGCGACCAGTGGATTGGGTGGGACGACCGAACCCGTGCGCAGCATCTGGCGCAGGTGGTCAACAACAGCCGGTTCCTTTTGGCTTCTTGGGTTTCGGTCCGAAACTTAGCCAGCGCCACCTTGGCTCGCGTACTCCGGCGTTTACCCGTGGATTGGAAGGCGCAGTACAACGTCCTGCCGCTGCTGGTCGAAACCTTCGTCGACCCGGCGCACTATAGCGGCACCTGTTATCGGGCGGCCAATTGGGTGGAGCTAGGCGAGACCAGCGGACGCGGCCGTGAGGATCGCCAGCATCGCCGTCATGGAGCGCAGCCCAAGCGGGTCTTCGTTTATCCGCTGCGGGGAGATGCACGGATACGGCTGCGGGGCGAGCGGGTCAGGGCATGAGCGCACTGCCCTGTCCCGTGGTCGATCCCTTTATCGCAGCGGACCAAGCCTATGCGACAATCTGCGCATTCGCCAAATCGTCGGAGGCTGGGCAAATGAGAGAGAGTGACTTGGAACGGCTGTTGGAAGGCATGGGGCGTGATCTGATACGCAAAGTGCTGCAAGCTCATCTGGACTTGCGCCAGCCGGGAAAAGCGATGGAAGCGGTGCGGGATGCTGCGGGCACACCCCTCACTCCTACCCAGGAGCACACCCGCAACGTCGAGACCATCTTCGGGCCGGTCGAGGTGACTCGCACCGGGTATCGCGCCGAAGACCAACCCAGTCTGCATCCGCTCGATGCTGGGCTCAATCTGCCGCCGGAAAAGTACTCTCTCGAAGTGAGACGTCGGGTGGCGATGGAAGCCGCCAAAGGATCGTTTGACGAGGGGGTGAAGACGCTGGAGACCTACACCGGCGCGCACGTTCCCAAGCGGCAATTCGAAGAACTGGTCAGCCGCGCGGCGCAAGACTTCGATCTGTTTTACGACGAGCGGCGGACGCGGGCTCGCGCCGATGCAGGCGGCGAGTCCATCCTGGTGCTCAGCGTGGACGGTAAGGGCGTGATTATGAGGCCCGAGGATCTACGTGAAGCTACGCAACGTGCTGCCGAGAAGCGCGAGAAGAGCTTCACCGCACGGCTGGGGCGCGATCGTCGGCTGCACGCCAAACGGATGGCCTCGGTGGCCGCCGTTTATAGCGTCGATCCCTTTGTGCGCACGCCCGAGGAGATTCTGCCGCTACGGGTGGAGGAGGAGCGGGAAAAGCCAACCCGGCCGCGGCCGGAAGACAAGCGCGTCTGGGCCAGCCTCTCCCACTCGCCCGAGGAAGTGATCGCGGCGATGTTCGATGAGGCGATGCACCGGGATCCGAAACAAGACAAGCACTGGATTGTCCTGGTCGACGGCAATCTCATGCAGCTCGACTATATCCAACAGGCTGCCAAGGAGCGAAAGCTCGATTTCGACATTGTGGTGGATTTCATACATGTGGCGCAGTATGTCTGGCGGGCATCCCTTGCCCTTATTCCCGACAACCCCGTCGAACAAGATCGCTGGGTGCGAGCGCACCTGCTGGAGGTGCTGCGGGGGAAGGCGA
>WQYS01000520.1 GCA_009781125.1 Acidobacteriaceae bacterium
AACGCCTTCCGGTACTTCAGGGACTTCTGCCGCTGGCCCACGTCCAGCTCGGGCCGGACATCCTGGCCGGGATTACGCTGGCGGCGCTCGGCATCCCCGAGGTGATGGGCTACACCCGCATCATCGGCACTCCGATTATTACCGGGCTTTACACGCTCTTTCTGCCGGTGCTGGCGTTTGCCATACTCGGCTCTTCGCGCTACCTGGTGGTCAGCGCGGACTCGGCGACCGCCGCCATGGTTGCCGCCGCTCTTACGGCTCGCGCGTTCACGGCGAACACTCCGCAGTACATCGAGTTGACCAGCCTGATCGCGCTCGTGACCGCCGCAATCCTTCTTCTGGCGCGCGTCCTGCGGCTGGGATTTCTAGCCGATTTCCTCTCCCGCACCGTGCTGGTCGGCTTTCTTACTGGAGTAGGCATACAAGTGGCTGGCGGCGAGTTGCAGGACATGCTCGGCCTCAAAATTGACGGGCACGGCTTCCTGCGCCAGTTCTTCCTTACGTTCACGCATCTTGGAAGCACGCATCTGCCGAGCCTCTTCATAGCGCTGGCCGCTTTAGCCATCATCGTGGGATTTGAACTCTTCGCGCCCAGATTCTCCGGCGCGCTGCTTGCCGTCATTGCACTGACCGCGGCAAGCGCATTCTTCCATTGGGGTGCGCGAGGTATCTCTGTAGTCGGAAGCGTTCCCAGCGGATTGCCACACATCGGCCTGCCTCATCTGACGATGAGCAACATGGCCCTGGTCGCGCCGATCTCGTTCTCGTGCTTCATCGTCATTCTGGCGCAGAGCGCGGCCACATCTCGCGCCTACGCTCTGCGTTATCGCGATGCTTTCGATCAGAACGCCGACCTCGTTGGACTGTCGCTGGCGAACGCTCTTTCAGGCGTAAGCGGAGCCTTTGTCGTCAACGGCAGCCCGACCAAGACCGCCATCGTAGACACGGCAGGCGGACGCAGCCAGTGGTCGCACGTTACCACTGCCGTGGTCGTCGGGATGGTCTTGTTGTTCGCCACCCATCCGCTGAGCTTTCTTCCCAACGCGGTTCTGGCCACCATCGTATTTGTGATCGGCGTGAAGCTGATCGACTACAAGGGCCTGGCCGCCATCTGGCGCGCCGCTCCGAACGAGTTTTTTCTGGCTCTGATCACGGCGGCCACTGTGGTCATCTTCGGAGTAGAGCAGGGCATCGTTCTGGCCGTGATCCTCTCGCTGCTGATGCATGTCCGCAATAGCTACCGCCCGCACGTCGGCGTCGTTGTGCCTGACGACGCGGACCACTGGCGCATCGAAGACCCGGAGCCGGGCCTGATGGCCGAGCCGGGAATGGTGATCTTCTGGTTTGGATCGGGCCTGTTCTACGCCAACGCATCCTTCTTTGTGGAGCAGGTCCACCGGCTCATCGATGACGCTCCCAAGCCAGTGCGGTGGCTGGTGATCGACGCCAGAGCGGTGACGGAGATGGACTACTCCGCCGGAGAGGCTCTGACGGAGCTGCACGAAGACCTGTCCAAAGCAGGCATCGTTCTGGGGATGATCGTGGTGCAGACGCACAGGGATAGCCTGAATCGTCTGGGGCTGGTGAAGCTGCTCGGCGCGGACCGCATCTTCGACTCGCGCCACGAGTGCGTGCAGGCCTACCGCGCAGAGATGGTGAAGCTAGTATAGATGCCACGATTCACCTGGAGTAGCATGAAACAGTGCAGAGGAGAAAGTTTGACATGAAAGTATGGAGGAGAAGTCTACTTCTCATCTGGTTGACAGCAGGCGCTATCGCCATAGCGACTGCATACTATTGGTATGCTGCTGGAAAAGCTGGAGATTGCCGACCTGACGAAATAGATGGCCAGTGTGGAATGAGCACGTTTTTTGGTCTTGTTTATGGATGTGTTGCGGGTCTGGCTATCCTTGGGGTCACAGGCATCATTGTTGCAATCCTTGCATACAGACGAAAGCGTGCTTTACGCAATCAAGAGAATGCTTGATCAACGATGTTTCTCCCCTGAGGAGACCTTCAGAAACGTTCCCTCGCGCAGCTCGGTGAATGCTTTGCGCAGCTGCTCCTGCGTATTCATCACAATCGGACCGTACCAGGCGACCGGCTCCTCGATCGGCTTGCCCGAGATCAGCAGGAAGCGGATTCCTTCCTCGCCAGCCTGAACCGTCACCTCGTCGCCACGGTCGAAGAGAATCAAGGATCGATTGTCCGCTTCGACAGGAGGATTCGTGTCCAGCCACTGGATCGACTCCGTAGGCACCGAGAGCGGCCCTGACGCATTGCAGAACTTTCCGCTGCCTCCGAATACATAGGCAAAGGCGTGCCGAGTGGTCTCGACCGGAAGCGTCTTCCGCTTGCCGGGAGAGACGGACACATCAAGATAGATCGGGTCGGCGGCGACGCCTTCTACCGGTCCTTTTTTGCCCCAGAAGCTGCCCGACACGACGCGCACATGCGTGCCGTCATCGTCGGTAACATCGGGAATCTCAGCGGACTTTATCTCCTGATAGTGTGGCGCGGTCATCTTGAGCGACGCGGGCAGGTTGCCCCACAGCTGGAACCCGTGCA
>WQYS01000521.1 GCA_009781125.1 Acidobacteriaceae bacterium
GCGAGTTGGAGATGACAATCGGACTCGGTGACGCCGCAAGATCAACGGGACGCGATGCTCCTACAATCACGTCGAGGTTCAGGCTGGGATCAGCCGCTTCGACTCCGGCGGTGTGCGGCAGTTGGTTCGCTTCGAACGCAAGCACCGTGGCTAGAGCTTCGAGCGCTCCGCTGGCTCCGATGGCGTGGCCGTGCAGCGACTTGGTGGAGCTGACCGGAATTTTTTTCGCGCGCGCGCCGAAAACTTGATGAATCGCCGCCGCTTCGGTTGAGTCGTTGGCCTGAGTCCCCGTGCCGTGGGCGTTGATGTAGCCCACTTCATCGGGCGTTGCGCCAGCATCCGCGAGAGCTTTGCGCATGGCTAAGGCAGCGCCTTCCATCTGGGGCTGGGCAATGTGTCCAGCGTCGGCGCTCATGCCGAAGCCGACGATCTCGCCCAGAATCGGAGCGTTGCGAGCCTGGGCTGAGGCGAGCGTCTCCAGCACCAGCATGGCCGCGCCTTCGCCCAGAGTCATGCCGTCGCGGTCGGCGGCGAAGGGTCGGCAGCTTGTCGGCGAAACCACGCGCATGGAGTCCCAGGCGCGGTAGAAGCCGAAGCTGAGCGGAGCCTCGTGGCCTCCGGTGATGGCCGCCTCCGCCATGCCCGAGCGCACCATGTGGAAGGCCAGTCCGATGGCGTGCGTCGCCGAAGCGCAGGCGGTCGAGATGTCGAGCGTAGGCCCGGTGACGCCGAGATCAATAGAAATCTGGCTGGCTCCTGCCGACGCCATCGTACGCACGATGGTCAGCGGATGCGCGCGGGCGTCGCGCGTGTACAGGCCCTTGACCTGAGTCTCTTCCGAGGTACGTCCGCCGCAGGCGCAGCCCATGATGATGGCGATCTCTTCAGGACGATGATGCTCCCGCAGCGCGGCCTGCTCGACGGCCTGCCGCGCGGCCACGATAGCAAACTGCGCGTTGCGGTTGGTGGCGGAGATGACGCCCGATTCGAGGTGAGCGGCGGGATCGAACTCCGGGACCGTCGCGGCCTGTTTGTAGCGAACCCCGGGGAGTCCTTCAGGCGCGTCGGGAACCTGCTCGATAGGACGGATGCCGGTCTGCCCGGAGAAGAGGGAGTCGCGAAAGCATGAGACGCTGGAGCCAATCGCGGAGACGCAGCCAAGGCCTGTAATAACGACGCGGTTCACGTTCGGGTGCAATCTCCTTTAGGAGTTTCAATCCACGCGCCTTTGTAGGGCGCGACAAGACAACTCGCTCAAATACGTGCTCAGGACGCGGCAGCGGCGGGCGGCTGAGTGCCTTGCAGTTGCTTGACTCCGTTGACGACGTCGCCCACGGTGGCGAGCGTGTTCAGCGCTTCGTCGGGAATGTTGATGCCGAAGGCCTCCTCGACCTCGAACGAGATGTTGATCTTGTCGAGCGAGTCGATGTTGAGCTGCTCGAAGCTGGAGTCGAGATGGATCGTGTCGGCGGAGATGTTCTTGGCCTTGGCGATGATCTCGATGCAACGTTGGGCTACGGCGTCCATGATTCCCTTTCTTTCGGCTGAAGCTCCAAATTAAGGATGCTTAGTCCAGTGTAAAGGCGAAGGCGCATTCTTTACATGGGTAGGCTGCCGATTGCCAGCGCAATCGCACGCGGAATTCCTATGGAAGCACTTGTTCCTGATGTGCCTTCGACGCTCAGGCTTCTGCGACCGTGGGAGCGGGATTCGCCGCCGGAGCGGGCTTCTTCGGCGCGACGTCCTTCTTTGCCGGAGCCAGAATGGCGTGCAGCGTCGTGCCTTCCATGCGCGGCATAGACTCGGCTATGCCCGCGTCGCCGATATCCATAATCAGGCGATTGATGATCTTGTAGCCAAGATCGCGGTGCGCCATCTGGCGGCCCTTGAAGCGCAACGAAGCCTTCACCTTGTCGCCGTCGCCGAGAAAGCGTATGGCCTGGTTCTTCTTCGTCTGATAGTCGTGCTCGTCGACGGTGACGGAGAACTTCACCTCTTTGATGGTGATGACCTTCTGCTTCTTGCGCGCGGCGCGTTCGCTCTTGTCCTTTTCGTAGAGGAACTTGCCGTAGTCCTGAATCTTGCAGACCGGCGGCGTTGCGTTCGGAGAGATCTCGACCAGGTCGAGCGAGCGTTCACGAGCAATCTTCAGCGCTTCAAACGGGGCCATGACCCCAAGCTGTTCGCCGTTCTCATCGATGACGCGCACCTCGCGCGCGCGGATACGGTCGTTAGTGCGGATGAAGCTCTTGACGGAACGCTTATCAAATGGCGGAATATGTGCCTCCACAGCGGCTTTCTGGGGCGCTGGTCGTTAGGGTTTTTGAAATGCACAGTCTACATTCAGTCTGCGCTGTACGTACTTAATATATAGCAGCAGTTTCCTAATCGGATGCGGAATGCTGACGGAACGATTACTCTGCCCCAAAACTTTCAACCCCTGAAGATTGAGCCGGATTCAGCCCCGGCTGCGGCTCCGGACAAAGCTGCGCAGCGCGGAGTTGGTGTCCATGGCCCGTTTCAGGCCGTCATCCAGAATCCCTAGCCATTCCTGCGCGGA
>WQYS01000522.1 GCA_009781125.1 Acidobacteriaceae bacterium
CAACGCGCAAAGAGGATGTCCGCGATCCGATCGGCATCACCGGCTGGCCGAAGGAGAAGGGACGTGACGGCGAGCGCACGCCCATGCAATGGACTCCGGGACCACAGGCTGGATTCTCCATCAATCCGCAAACCTGGCTTCCCATTGCGCCTGACTACAAGACGGTCAATGTAGAAAGCGAAAGCGCCGACCCCGGCTCGTTGCTCAACTGGTACAGGCGGCTCATCCAGTTGCGCCGCGTGAATCCCGCTCTTCGGGACGGTGAGATGGTTATGATTCACAAAAACGATCCGCATGTGCTGTCGTTTGTCCGGCGAACCAAGGACGGTCACGCAGTGGTGGTTGCGGTGAATATGTCGAACGAAGCAAGAACTATCACGCTTGACTTGAAAGAGGCTGGAATCGAGAAGGGAATGGTCAAGACCATTGCGGCCAGCGATTCGCTGCCTGAGTCAGTCTCTTTGTCTTCGTCGATTACCCTGCCTCTGTTTGCCTCCTGGATTGGTTCCGTAGACTTGCGATAACACGAAACATATACCAGTTTGGTTTTGGCCAGACACAATTTCGGGTTCAGAAGAATCAACAAGGAGGAGTATGGAGAATCGTAATGGAAAACGCTTGAAGAAAGTCCTGTCGCCGATGGTGATGGCCGCGTTGACCCTCGTTCTTTTAGGGGCAGGTTCGGCATTTGCACAGTATTCTGTTCCGCCTGCTGGTGACGACAAGAATCCGGGCACGCTCGCAGCCCCTTTTCTGTTGAGCGGAGTTTCCTCAGCGTCACGGTAGCGGAAAAACAGCGTCCTTCCAACACCGTGATTCTCTAACCAATGAAGCACGAATCAGCCTGCATGAATTCAAGAGAACAAGTCATGGAGGCTCTGAGTCACCAGCAACCGGGTCAGGCGCCAATCGACCTTTTCGGACAGCAAAGGGGCGTATAACCAAGAGCCAGAGGATCGCAGAAAATGAAAAAACTACAAGCTCCAGCCGCGTCATTCTCACGCAGAAGCTTTGTGAAGACAGGAACACTGTTTGCGTTGCTTCCATCTTTTCCTCTTATGGCGCTGCAAGAGCCGGCTGAGAAGAGTGCAATAGAGGCTTCCCTGTGGCCTGCCAACCCGTCGCAGCCAGCAGCGCCGGAATGGATAAAAGATCTCGTTATCTATGAGATTGCGACGAAAGGATTCACGTCTCCGAAAGGGCCGGAGAGCGGCACATTTGCCAGCTTGAAAGCGAGGCTCCCGTATCTTCAGGAGCTGGGCGTAAACGGAATCTGGCTGGCGGGCTACTCCCTATGCGATCCGCATCACTTCTATAACATATGGACTCAATATGCAGTGATCGAGCCGGATAAGTTCGATCCGGCGCTGGGAACGGCAGAGGAATTCAAATCCATGATCGACGATGCCCATAGCCGGGGCATCAAGGTTTTTCTGGATGTGATTACGCACGGACTTTTAAACGGCAGCCCGGTGATCCGGCAGCATCCTTCGTGGTTCCGCGGCGGAAGCTGGGGAATGACGGACTTCGACTGGGGCGGCGGTCACAAAGACCTGGACGACTGGTGGGTAAGAATCTATACGGACTATGTGGTGAAGTATGGCGTGGACGGCTACCGTCTGGATGTGGCCATCCAGCGTCCGGACCTCTGGCAAAGGATCAGGATGAATGCCGCAGCCGCCGGACACCCGATTGTGATCTGGGAAGAGAATAATGCCGCGCTGCGAGGAGTTACCGACTTCGAGCAGCATGAGTATGCTCTCGGCGGCAACTTGCCTGGTGATTGGAACAAGATTCTGACCGAGGACATGCCGGGATTCTATGACCGCATGTTCGGACGGGCGGGATATTACGAAGCAGAGATCCGCTATCGTGACGGCGAAGTGCAGAAGGGAAATACCAGGGGCGAGGGACCGGTTACGGTTCGTTTAATGGGCCTGGCGGCAGGGCGCGTGAGCCGCAGAACAGGGGAGGGCGTCAAGACGGACGGACTGCCGAATGTCCGCATCCGTCTGGGCCATGTCGCAAAGAAGCCCATCGCCAACCTGACGATTCGCAACGACGCGCACGAACAGTGGCAGTTCCAGTCGGAACAGTGGTATAGCCGCCCACTTTTTGTAGATTTTCCTGAGGCCGATCAGGTTCTCCCTGGTCCTGACGTGGATGTCTTAATTGCGACCCAGTCCTACGGCGCTGCCGTTCAGATAAGCTGCCACGACAATGGATGGGAAGGTTTTCCGCTGGACAGCAATCCCTACGTGGCGCAGGGACGCCGCTCGGTCTTCGGCTACGCAGCCCTGTTCTCGCCCATGATTCCCATCTTCTTTTCCGGCGAGGAGTTCAACGCGGATTTTCATCCGCTGCCGAACCTCTCTCCGGCACTTTACGGAGACAAGGATGCCGGTAAAGGACGGTGGCTATACGGCGCCATGCTGGACTGGAATGAGCTCAATGATCCTGGGCACAAAGACATGTTTCTGGATGTGCAGAAGATGATTTCGATCCGCAGGCAGCACTCGTCAGTGCTGGGTGCGGCTGCCGGAGCAGAGAAGCC
>WQYS01000523.1 GCA_009781125.1 Acidobacteriaceae bacterium
AACGTGTTGCGGCGCTGCGTGCAGCGGAACTTGCGAAGGCCGATCTGTGTAGCTCGGCGGTCATCGAGTTCACTGACTTGCAGGGCGTTATGGGTGGCCATTACGCCCGCGCGCAGCATGAGGACGAGGCAGTGGCCCTTGCAGTCACCGAGCATTATCGCCCGCGCTTTTCTGGTGATGCGCTACCTTCCTCACATGCTGCTGCGGTCGTCGCAGTAGCGGACAAAGCCGATACGATCGCAGGCATATTCGCCGTAGGTAAGGCTCCTAAAGGCTCTTCGGATCCTTTCGGTCTGCGTCGCGCGGCGATCGGCATCCTGCAGATTGGCTTGGGGGAGCCTGCGCTTGATACAGATGCGCTTATGAAGGCGGCGCTTGCTGCTTATGAGAACTTGAGTTTCGATGCGATTGCGGTCGCCGAAGCGCTTCGTGCGTTCTTCCGTTCACGCCTGGAGACAATTCTGCGTGACGAGGATTTCAGCTCCCAGACCGTCACTGCAGTGTTGGCGACTACGGCGGCGCGTCCGGCGGACGCCCGTGCCCGCTGCGAGGCGTTGGCACGCTTTGTCGAGGTAGGCAGCGACTACGAGGATCTCTCGACGGCCTTTACGCGCGCGAAGAACCTAAGTGATCCGAGCGTGGGCCGTGAGGTCGACGCCACTCTGCTTACGGAGCCGGAGCGGCCTTTTGCCACCGCACTCAAGGAACTGGCGCCGGAAGCGCGCGCGCTGATGGGGGCTGGTGACTACGATCGCTTCCTCGCACTGCTTGCGACGATGCGCGCGCCGGTCGATACGTTCTTTGAACAAGTCATGGTCATGGACAAGGATCCGGCGTTGCGTCGCAACCGCCTTGCCCTGCTGAACAACTTTATTGCGCTGGTCGAGCAATTCGCCGATTTCCGTGCGCTCATTGCATAAAGGGGAGCGGGGCCAGCCATGCCAAAGCAGCCAGAGCACTCCGGGCGGTCACGCCGGACTGCTGCACCAGATGGTCCGGACCAGCTTCAGCGCTTCACGCTGCATGTGCTGAGCGATTCGCTCGGCCAGACGGCCGAGACCTTCGCGCGCGTATTGGCGTCGCGTTTTCCTGAACTTGCGTTTTTGATCAAGCGTAGCGCGCTGATCGATGACCCTGCCGAACTTGAGACAATAGCGCTGCCTCATTGCAAGGAGCATAACTACCTGTTTGTCTATACTTTCGCGCGCCAGGATCTGCTTGACAAGATGGAGGAACTTAATGACAAGGGTTGTCAGGCAGTTGATCTGCTTGGCCGTGCCGTGCGTTACATTCATCGGCTTTCTGGTGAGCAACCAACCGGAAAAGTAGGTGCGATCCACTCAACTGATGAAACGTACTTCCGGCGCATCGACGCTATGGAATATACGATCAACCACGACGATGGGCGTCTCCCCGAAGGCCTGCTGGAGGCCGACATCGTCCTGGTAGGGGTTTCGCGTTCCGGCAAGACACCACTCTCGACCTTCCTCGCGTATCAGGGCTGGAAGGTGGCCAATCTGCCGCTGGCATTCGGATCACGCCCGCCGGGGCAACTCTTTGAAGTTAATCCGCGTCGCATTTATGGGCTGATGACGACACCAGAGGTGCTCCTGAAGGTTCGGGCGGCGCGCTCGGCTGAACTGGGCACGCACCTGGATAACTACACCTCGCGCGAGTCCATCGAACATGAGCTGGCTGACGCTCGCGACCTTATGCGTCGCCTCGGTTGCATCGTAATCAACACCGCCAACCGTGCCATCGAGGAAGTTGCCCAGGACATTTTGCGCTACGCAGAAGCGCTTGATACTTAAAAAATCTGTAGTGTGGTTATCGCGCACAGGTAACCGTTGATGCGGTATCATCTTGAGTGGAGATGTGCCGCACGCCAGGGCGCTTCTCAGGCATCATAATTTCTTCGAGAAAAGGAGATCATCGTGTCGGACGTGAAGCGCATCTATTCCTTTGGAATGGGACTCGACGGTGTTAACAACACCGAAGGCGATCGCAGCATGAACTACATCCTTGGCGGCAAGGGAGCCAACCTTGCTGAGATGGCGCGGATGGACCTGCCGGTCCCTCCCGGTTTTACCATCACTTGCCAGACCTGTAATGAGTATTCTTCCGCCGTGCCCATGGCATTCCCTGCTGGATTAGCAGAGGATGTGGCCCAGCACACCGCGGAGCTTGAGCGTAAAGTGGGCAAAAACTTTGGCGACGTCAATGACCCGCTTCTGGTGTCGGTACGCAGTGGTGCGGCGTTCTCCATGCCGGGCATGATGGACACGGTTCTTAACCTCGGTCTTAATGACGAGTCGATCAAGGGTGTTATCGCCCAGACGGGCAATGAGCGTTTTGCCTGGGACAGCTATCGCCGTTTCATCCAGATGTTTTCCGGCGTGGTGATGGAGGTCGACGGTGACCTGTTCGAGAATGCCATCACGATGAAGAAGCACGAGCGTGGAGTGGCCGCCGATACGGAGCTTACAGCCGACGACCTGCGTGAGCTGGTAGGCGAGTTTAAAGAGATCTTCAGCAACAACGTGAGCG
>WQYS01000524.1 GCA_009781125.1 Acidobacteriaceae bacterium
CTGAGCTTTGCTGCGAAGTCGAAATGTACGCGTATTTACCATGTGGAGTATTTAGTTCCGTCAAGAGCCGTACCGTAGCTCTTGGTGTAGACATCAAAGACGTTCTGGCCGCCGAAAGAGGTTGAATCGGGGTCGTCCTGATTGGCGCGCAAACCCCACTCGGTGCTCCCCGTCATGGGATCAATAGGAATCTTGCGCAGAAAACGGACATGCTTGTCCTGAACGTCCACGCCATCGACCAGGGTCTGAAGGTCGGGCGGATAGCCGTAGGTGTCGATCTTGATCTGAAAGCCTCCTTTATCGGCGGCGTCCTTGTACTTGTCGATGGCGTCGCGCATCTCCCATAGAGCGCGGCGCAGCTCTTTCTCTTTCTGACGGCGCACCTGAAACTTGGCCACGGGAACAGCGATGCCCGCCAGAATCCCCAGAATGGTCACGGTAATGATGAGTTCCACCAGGGTGAGGCCTGCCTCAGAGCTGGCTTGCGCCCTCTTCTGCGGCCTCACCGAATTGGACTCAATCATCACTTGACATGCACCACGGATTGCGCGCCCACGGCCGGAATGTTGGTCTGCGAGCTGTTAATGGCTCCAACCTTCACCAGGTTCAGGTTCGAATCTCCGGCGGCAACCGCCTTGAAGGTCAGCGTGGCGACGCTTCCCTGACCCGAGACGCCGGTCGTGTTCGGAGGCCGGGCTACGACAATCGTCGCCAGACCGTTCCCATCATCTCTATGGACGGCGGAGACGGCCTGTCCGTCACGCCCCATGAAGCTGCCGGCATCCACGTTGACAAGCTGGAGAACCTTGGGATCGAACTGAAGCTGAATCGGCACGGAATCGATATCTTTGCCGTTACTGAGGTTAACATCCACCTTGAAGGTGCTGCCAACGGCCTGATTGCCCGCAGGCGGAACGACCGAGAAGCTCACCGGCGGGGTGGGGCCGGAGGGCTGAGCCGGTGCGACGGGCGGAACCGTCTCAGCGGGCAGGGCCGGACTTGGAGCAGCCGAAGCCACCTGTGTCTGCGAGCCCGGCGCTGTTGTTGAAACAGGCGCAACAGAGGCACGCGGAGCAGCGGGCGGAGCCGCAGCCTTGGCGGCATTGGCCGCGCTGGTGGAAGCCGGAGCAGCCGGCTGGGTCTGTGCAGGGGGCTGCGCCGAAGGAGGAGGAGTCATCCGGTTCAGCCTCGGAGCAGGAGGTGTCTGGGGCTGCGTGCCCGGCGCTGTAACCGGAGCGGGCGTCGCTGCCGGAGGCGGCGGAGTCGGCGGAGCCGCCTGCTTCTTCATCTCCTGAACCGCGGCGTTGGCTGCGTTGGCCGCGCTGGTGGGCTGGCCCACGGGCTGCGGCTTGGGCGGATTGATCGGCTTAAGATCGTCCGGCGTAGTTGCCGAGGCCTCGCGGCGAATCTCGACCGCGGTGGACGTGCCTGTATCGATGGCCCTGGTGTTCAGGCGCGTCAGCGTAGTCTCGCGGACGATGTGCGGAATCAGCAGAAAGACGATCTCATCCTGCGCTTTCTCTCTCTGCTGCGACGAAAACAGATACTTGAAAAACGGGAGTTCTCCCAGTCCAGGCGTTCCCGAGACCGAGAGGTTATCCTGCTGGATAACGATTCCGGCAAGGATGTTCGGTTCGCCATCCATGAGCTGAATGACCTGCTCGACCTGTCTCTGGCCGAAGATCGGCTCTGTCTGCTGCTGGATCGTAACATCGCCGGCGTGGGTCGAGTCTTCGACCTTCATCTTGAGGGTGATCTGGCGGTCCGCGTGGACGGTCGGAGTCATCTCGATGTTGACGCCGATATCGGCAAACTGGAACTGGGTCTGGACGCCAATACCGCCGTAGCCGCCAACCCCCGCACCAACGCCAACACCACCATAACCGCCATACGAACCCGTTGCATAGGGATACTTCTGGCCGATCTTGAGCGTTGCCTTCTGGCCGTCGGTAGCGCGCAGACGCGGGTTCTGCAGGACCTTGGTGTCGGTATCGGACAGCATGGCATCCAGCGTGCCGCTGCTGATGCCTACCGCAAAGTTCGTCGCATTGAGCTTGCTCAGCGAGTTGAGGGTAAGGCCGGAGGTTGTGGTCGTTGTAGAGCCGCTGCCGCCCGACGATGTGGTACTGTTGGCGTTCGAGGCCTGCGGCGTCAGGCTGAACGAGGTCGGCAGGCTGATGCCCAGCTTGCGGATCTTGTCGCGGTTGACCTCAAGAATAGCGACGTCGACGACCACCTCAGGCCGGGTGCGGTCGAGGTCGTGAATCAGTTTTTCGGCCAGCAGAAGCTGGTCCGGCGAGGCGCGCATGACGATGGCGTTCTGGCTGGCCACCAGCGTCATCTTCGTGGTCGGGTCCATCAGATTGCGCAGAGCCGTCAGGATGTCGTTGGCGTCCTTATCCGTGGCCATGTTGGTAAGGTAGAAGGTCTGAACCGCCTGCTGGTCGAGGTCCTTGCGCTTGGCCGGGCTGTTCTGCGCCACGAAGATGGTATTGGATGTAACCGGCTTGTAGAAGGCCCCCGACGTCATGCAGACAATGCGA
>WQYS01000525.1 GCA_009781125.1 Acidobacteriaceae bacterium
ATGGAATTGAAGGCGAAGATGATGGTGCCATTCGTGAGCGCATCGTCAGCAGCGTTCGGAGTAAAGGTCGTATCAGCAAGACTTTGATTGGTAGCGATATCTCCGCCAGGCATCTCGAATATAGCGCCTTCGGCATTGCCGCCGGTAGCTATTTCGTTGCCGGCCAGGACGTTGTTCACGACCCAGATATAGCCTGCTTCCTGTATACGCAGAGCTGCTCTACCGCAGCCATGTATATACATGTTCTCGTAGACTATGTGGTGGTTGTTTTGAGAGCCGCCGCCGCCTCCCCAGAAGCACGCGGCGTTCGTCGTGCCGGTTCCATCGATCTCCATGCCGTCGTAGATATTATAGTTCCCAGTGGGGTAGATCATAGTCCCGGTCCCTGTGAGCTTGATAACTGCGCCGTGAGGATTCACCGCCCGGAAAACGGTATAGCCGGTGGGTGAGTTCTCGGTGCCAGAACTAGAGGCATTATCGATCATGATCAGGTTCGCTATGTCATACTCCCCATCGAGCAGGTTGACGCAGACACCACCTCCCGAGAGGATTCCCCATCCATGGAGATAGTCGTTGCCGACCGTCGAGGCATCGCTTCTATCTCCAATGGTGAGCCATGGAGTCGCGGGTGTAAGACCGTCGTTGGCATCGTCTCCATCGGGCGAGACGAAGTAGTTAGTCGAGCAGGTGTACTGCGGTATGCCCAGAGCGTCAAGGTTGTAGCCCGCCGGGGTCGGGTCCGCGGTGGTCGTCGCCGGGAGGGAGGCCGAGGAGGCGGAGCCGTATTCATCATCAGCAGCTACCGTGATGCTGTGCTCCATGTCGGGGTCGAGACCCGTGATGGTGGTGGCGGGTGCGGTGAGGCCGGAGACAACCGGTGCCGCTCCTCCATCCACATACACGCTGTACGTCACCGAGCAACTGGCCGGAGGCTCAACTGCATCCCAGCTCAGCGTCGCGGCGTTGCTCGTCGCTCCTACGGTCACAAGATTGGCAGGCGGAGCCGGAGCGGCCGCGCAGGTGGCCGGAGTCGATACCGACAAGGCATCCGACGGGTCGGAATCGCCGGCGTCATCCGTGGCGACTACCGTGTACTCGTAGGTCTCGCCCGGGGTAAGGCCGGAAAGATCGACGGTGGTGTCGGTGAGGTTCGTGGCTGAGGTGATCGCCGACCCGCTCTCGTACACGGTGTACTTCATCGTGCTGCAGTTCGCCGGAAGATCGACTGCATCCCAGCTCAGCGTAACGCTGGTGGCCGTCAGCGACGAGTATGCCAGACCGGTAGGCGCGTCTGGAAGGGCGCAGGTTAACGCGCTGGTCGATACGTCAAGAGCTTCGCTGGGGTCGGAGTCGCCCACGGTGTTGGTCGCGACCACGGTAAAGCTATATTCCGTCGAAGCGTCGAGGCCCGTGATGACGGCGGTGGTCCCGGTTATCGCTACGCCTGCGTCTACCGGCTCGCCGTTCTGAAGCACGGTGACTGCGTATGTCTCCGGGCAGCCTTCCGTAGCATCCGAGGTCCAGCTCAGCGTGATGCTACTGGACGTTGTCGCGGTAGCCGTCAGCGACGTGGGAGCATCCGGAGCCACGGTGCAACCCTCAGGAGGCGTCGGCGTGGGTGTATCCGGCGTCGGCGTGGGTGAATTCGGCGTCGGCGTCGGTGACGGTGACGCCGGCGGCGCTGTTGGCGTTGGCGACGGCGACGTCTGTCCGGCGATGCCGGCGTAGCCTGCGCAAGCCACCAGGCCGATGCCCGCGAATACCATGGCTGCGAACAGCAGCATCAATCTACCGAAAACACGCAAACTGCAAGCATGACGCATTGCGGTTCGCACTCTCTCTTGCGTGGAGGCTGGCCTTCCATCTACAACAGTCCTGCTAGATATCATTTCCATTACCCTCTTTCAGAGACTTTCATTTTCCGGCCCGGTTCCGTTGGAGAACCTGGCCGGGTTGCTACATGATTGACAGCGCGGGGGGCGCAGAGCGCCTCCTGCCATTCGTCGCTAACATCCTTCAACGCCGCAGTTCCCCTATCGAGGTCGAGACAGCAAACCGCAACTCAGCTATGTAGCCCCGCTTCCCGGTTTGGGCTTGACGCGGTCACATGTTACGTTAACGTTTATTTTAACGAAATCTATTCCACTTCCAGAGCATTTGTCAACAAAAGATTTGAGGGGCTGCCTGACCATGGCGGAAGCTGCCCACGGCCCGCCGTGGCCATGCCTTGACGCGCTCGCCGTCTGGCAATGCATGGCAAAAAACTGTGCCCCATCCGTGAGGGCGATGATCTGCGTCACGGATGGGGCGTCCAGTAGAGACTTTCATTCGTTTTTCGGCCCGGTTCCGTTGGGGAACCGGGCCGACTGTTACTGCGTGATGGTTAGCGCGGGAGGAGTTCTGCGCCTCCCGCACACTATTACAGCGTTCCCTGCCACTGACCCGCGTTGGGATCGGTGGTGTTGGTCAGCCACGGTTCTGGCGCGCCAGCCTGGTACGCCGCACTTCCAGATTGCAGGCTGAAGTCGGCGCTGGCAGGATC
>WQYS01000526.1 GCA_009781125.1 Acidobacteriaceae bacterium
ATGCAGCGATGCCAATCCATCATCACTACGCCGTCTTCGCTGCGCTTCCAGGTCGCGCCCGTGGGACAGACCTCCACGCACGGAGGCCGCTCGCAGTGGTTGCACAGAATCGGAAGCGGGCTGCCGGTGTAGTTTCGGCGCGTATATCCGTTCTGATCCAGCGGAAAGACGGATGCGAATCTCTCATCGGTCCAAATCCATTTCACTTCGCGCCTGGGATCAGAGATCTGAGGGACATTATGCGCCGCATGACAGGCCTTGCTGCAAAGATCGCAGCCGGGTCGCTGGCGGCACCTGCGCAGATCGATGGCCAGAGCCATCTGCTTCGCTGTCGGATTTGTTGGTGTAGCGGATGACGAATCGGCGCGTGGAGCTTCGGCATCTTTGACCGCACGTGCTGCGCCGAGCGCTCCAGCGCCCAGGATCGAGAGGCCGCCCAGCCCCAGAAACTGTTTGCGGGTCATCTTCTTCATTGCGTCACCTTCGCTGTTACATTATGCGGATCGTTGTGACACTTCCAGCAGCTCAGGCCCGAAGCACCGGAAACACCGGAGTAAGTGTGACAGCGGTCGCAGAACTCAGTCTTCGAGTGGCAGTTCAGACAGGTGTGCGAGAGGCTCATGTTATAGGTGTGGCCATCGGCTGTATGCATCTGGCGGACGCCATTGCGAACAACGTCGGCTCGCCACTGATACAGCAGCCGCATGTGCGACTCGCGCATGAACTCTGCGGAAGCAACGCACTTCGTTCCCTGTGAAGACAACTGTGGCGCTGCGGCGCGAGTATGCATGGCCGCCGCTCTCCATACCGGGTAAGTGAACAGCGCCAGAAACAAGGCGAGTCCTGCGGCGATCCAGAGGCGGTCACGCATGAGACGCCTCCTCTAGCAGAGGCTGTCCGCGCAGATCAGTCTCGCGCTTCTTTTCACCCTTCATGACCAGAGCATTGCCGAGCAGCTCGTGAACTCCGGCGACTTCGACGCCCGGAACCCAATACTCCATCAGTGGCGGCAGCGTCGCCTTGTCGATCGCGCATTGGCAGGCAAGCAGATTGACATCGTGCCGCGCGCGGACATGCCTGACGGCCATCGCTCGCGGATAACCGCCGCGCAGGCGCATCTCCAGATTCTCTTCTGTGCCCAGGCCCGATCCGCTGCCGCAGCAGAAGGTGTGCTCGCGAATGGTGTTTTCTGGCATTTCGTAGAAGTGATTGCAGGCGCTCTGCAGGATGTAGCGCGGTTCGTCCAGCAGGCCCATGGCGCGCGCCGGGTTGCAAGAGTCGTGATAGGTCACGCGCCAGTGATCGTTGCGGCGCGGATCGAGTTTGATCTTTCCCTCGTGGATCAGATCGGCGGTGAACTCGGCGATGTGCAGCATCTTCGTCGAGCGCGCATGCTCGAAGCGTGTTCCCGTGATTGGCGAGACCGGAGTCTCAAGAAAATCCGCCGGGCCGTTCATCGTGTCCATGTACTGATTAATGACGCGCCACATATGGCCGCACTCGCCGCCGAGAATCCACTTCACCTTGAGGCGTTTGGCCTCGTCGTAAATTTTGGCGTTGAGCTGCTTCATTAGATCGTGCGAGCTGAAGAGACCGAAGTTTCCGCCTTCGCTGGCGTAGGCGCTGAAGGTGTAGTTCAGGCCAATCTCGTGAAAGAGAGCCAGGTATCCCATCAGCGTGAAGTAGTGCGGCGTAACGAAATAATCAGCCGAAGGCGCGACGAATAGTATATCCGCGCCTTTCTTTCCGATGGGCACATCGACGCGCACGCCGGTGATCTCTTCCAGTTCGTCCACGGCGAAGTCGAGATTGTCCTTGAGCGAGTGCGGCGGAATGCCGAGATGATTGCCCACGCGATAGCACTTGGCCGCTGGGTCCAGAACCCAGTTGGTGTTGCAGCCGAGAAGATTCAGCAGCTCGCGGCCAATCATGGTGATCTCGGCGGTGTCGATTCCGTAGGGGCAGTAGACCGAGCAGCGGCGGCACTCCGTGCACTGGTAGAAGTAGTAGAACCACTCTTTCACCACGTCTTCGGTCAGTTCGCGCGCTCCGGCCAGAGCGCCGAATAAGCGCCCAGTCAGCGTGAAGTAGCGGCGATACACCGAGCGCATCAGCTCGGCGCGCAGCACCGGCATGTTCTTCGGGTCGCCGGAGCCGAGATAGAAGTGGCATTTGTCGGCGCAGGCTCCGCAGCGGACGCAGATGTCCATGAACAAGCGGAAGGAGCGGTACTTTTCGAGCCGCTCCTTCATGCCGTCGAGCAGAATCTGTTTCCAGTTCTCGGGAAGCTTCCAATCCTGATCGGAGGGCTGCCAGGGGCGCGGATTGGGCATCTCGAGATAGGTGAGATTCTGCGGTGTGCCGCTGTAGCACCACGTTCCTTTGCGAAACTCAGGCTTCGTGCCGCGCCAGTCGCAGGCAGGAGGCTGTGGCTGCTGCGGCTCAATTTGAATGAGTTCTTTCGGCATCTGCCTCCTCCAATGGAATTCCTGCCATCTGCAATGCTTTCAGGTTTTCTTCCTGCCACTCGGCA
>WQYS01000527.1 GCA_009781125.1 Acidobacteriaceae bacterium
AGGCAGCCTCCCTGACGCATGGCGTCAATGGCGTTGGCGATCAGGTTGTTGAGCACCTGGCGTATGTCGCTCTCGAAGCACAGAACCGAAGACGAGGAGCGGTAGCGCGTCTCCACCCGTATGTGCGAGTTGGAAAGCCGTCCGTGATAAAGGTTAAGCACAGGATCGACCAGACCGGCGGCGGTGATCCACACGGCGTTGGCCGACTGGCGATGAAAGCGCAGCGTCTGCGTGGCGATCTGGCCGACGCGAGAGAGCTCGCTCTGCGCCGTCTCCACGTATCCGCGCAGCGAGCCGGGCAGCTCGCCGGAGCTGCCGATCAGGTAGAGCAGGTTCATCACCGATTCCAACGGATTATTAATCTCATGCGAGATGGAGCTGGCCAGCAAACCTACGGCGGCCAGCTTTTCGGTCTGCACCAGCGCGGCTTCGGCCTTCTTCTGGTGGGTAATATCCTGCGCGACCACTATGATGGCAACGACCTTGCCCACGGAGTTCTTAATCGGAGAGTAGCTGACATTCCAGTAAAGATACTCCCCCGGTCGATTGACAAGTACGCCTTCGACCAGAACCCCGCGAATAGTCTCGCCCGCGGCCACGCGGCGCAGGCGCTCTTCGACGCCGGGCAGGGTGGCGATCTCGCTGGCGCGCCGTCCGAGAATCTGTTCCTTGGGCACGCCGAGCACCTGAGCATGAAGATCGTTGACGCTCACGTAGCGAAGATCGACCGGATCGACGATGGCAAAGCCGACCGGAGCATTCTCGTGGATAAACTCCAGCTCAGCACGCTGGCGCTCGGCCTCCTCCAGACGCTGTTGCAGGCGCTCGCTATCGGCGCGATGGGTCTTTTTTTGCCGTTCGGCAAAGTGCTCCGCATTGATGGAACGGTCAGTCATAGGCTAGACCCAGACAGAAAAGCGTACACCTCATAGTATCCTCCATCTGAGTGCCCCCTTCCTTGTCATTCCGGAGCGTGCGCCTGCCTTTTGGACAGCGTAGTCGAAATTTTGGCAAGAACCTATCGGATGGCATAACCATCAGAGCGCCGAAGGCGCGCTCTATACCAGCCCAGGGCGAAGCCCTGGGAAAAAGGTCTATATAAGAAACAAAGGGCTGAAAGCCCGCTCTATTCCAACCTTAATCCCACAGATACCGCTCATCAAATTCGATTCCGTATTTTCTGAGAAACACACGCAGCTCGTCTTGAAACGACACCTTGCCATGATGTGTCTCCTGGCTATCCACATAACGCACCAGAGCATCCAAATCTGTCGGTCCAACTTTCCCAGGGCTTCGCCCTGGGCTGGTATAGAACGCGCCTTCGGCGCTTTTATAGCGGTCCACCTGAAAACCGTTTCAGCCAAATCCCAGGCCATTCCAAATCTCAGCATTCTGGAGCGGGGGAACCGGCCACGCGGTCTGATCCGCTACGATACTAGAAGGCGTCTAATCGGAGAAGAAGGTAAGGATGGCAATCGCAGAGGTTCCCAAACCTGGCATCAAGCCGAGCCCCAGGCGAAGCAGCTTCGAGCGCACGCTGGCCAGCGCGCGCTCCACCATGATGTTCAGCGAGATTGCGCACCTTGCCGTTGATAGCTTCCGCGCCAACAAGGTGCGTTTTCTGCTCACCATGCTGGGCATGATTATCGGTTCGGCGTCGATCATTCTGGTGGTCACGCTCGGCCTTACGGGCAAGGAGTACGCGCACAACCTGATCGCCTCCATCGGTCCCAACATGATCGAGATGGAGTACCAGGGCGGCGGCGCCGTCAGCGGAACCGCCCACACCGGCACGCCCGACTACATGACCATCGACGACATGCATGCCGTGCTCGATCAGGTTCCGGGCATCGTGGCCGCTTCGCCCATGCGCCAGGACCACGTCCGCATCAGCGTGGGCGGAGGCATCGTCAAGGACGCCACCATCATCGGCGTCTCGCCGCAGTACAAGCGGGTGCGCAACCTGCGCGTGCTGGCGGGCCGCTTCTTCGACGATCAGGACGCGCGCTCCCATACCAAGGTCGCCGTGATCGTCGAACCCTTCGCCAAGCTGCTTTTTGGCTCCTCTCAAAATGCCGTTGGCCGCTCGCTCAGTGTGCGAGGGATTCCCTTCACCATCATTGGCGTCTTCAAGGAGAGCGTCGAGACCTTCGACCAGACCGAGGTCTCCAACCAGACGGTTCTGATTCCTTACGAGGTCTCGCGCTACTTCACCGGCACTAACGACCTCACCGAGATCTTCTTCACCATGCGGGACACCTCGCTGGTGATCTCCGCCAAGGACAAGATCCTCAACATCATTAAGAGCCGTCATAAGCCGACCTCTGTGTACACGCCCTTCACGCTGACCGAGGTTCTCAACATGGCCGACAAGATCGCCACCATGCTGACCATCGTGCTGACGCTGGCCGCAGCTATCACGCTGATCGTCAGCGGCGTCGGCATCATGAACAGCATGCTGGCCAACGTCTCGGCGCGCTACCGCGAGATCGGCATCCGCAAGGCGCTGGGAGCCACCGGACGCGAG
>WQYS01000528.1 GCA_009781125.1 Acidobacteriaceae bacterium
ACAACGGCAATTACAGTTCCTTCGGAAAGATTGAGCTTTCCAACAAGACAGACCTGGTTCTGACTCTGCTGCCGCAGGTGTTTGCGTGGGCACGTGCGATGCATCCCACGCAACCGCTAACCAGTGGTGTCTGGCAGGACGACTGGGAATCACTCGACAAAGCATCCCCGATGGCGCGCGTGCAACTCAGTGAATCCGATGTAATTTCATTTCACAACTACGGATGGCCCGAGGACTTTGAAGCAAAGGTTCAGGAACTTGAGCAATACCATCGTCCGTTGATCTGCACCGAGTTCATGGCGCGCGGCGCGGGCAGCACCTTCGACACCATTCTTCCGATTGCAAAAAAATACCATGTGGGGGCAGTCAACTGGGGATTCGTCGCCGGCAAATCTCAGACCTACCTGCCCTGGGATTCATGGCAGCGGCCCTATGTCCTGGAAAAACCGACCGTCTGGTTTCATGACATCTTCTTCCCCAATGGGAAATTGTATCGTCCGCGCGAAGGCGAAGTGATACGCAGCCTCACGACGAACTCTACGAATACCGAATCGGCTTCAAAATAAGCGCACGCGCGCAATTACTTGTTCAATAGATCGGCTGAGCCGATCTTGCCTGTCGCAGCGTCCCGCACAACAAACCGTGTGCGCGTTGTGCCCTGGGGAGGCCGGAAAAGCACATGGAAACTCACAAGTTTTTCCCTGACGTTATCTGAGTATTGGATACGCTGCTTGTATTCCATTGCCTGTTGCAGGAGCGTTTTATCTTTGCCGTTGAACGCTCCGGTAAGAATCGACACTTCGGCTACGCGCGTGCCGTCGTCCTGCTGGTTCCACTGCAGGTCACCCGCCTGGACCATAATGCTGAAACCATCCACAACAGGCTTGGCGCCTACATGAAGTCCCGTGTACACCATGCGTGACCCGCCGGCGCTCAACATATCGTACTTGAACTCGCGTGTCTGCAACTTAGGCTTATCGGGAACCACAGGAGCTTCCTTCGCACCGCCGGAAAAGTAGCCTGTACGCGTAAACGCGCGCAGCGAAGGGTCTTTCATGATAATGCTGATCTTCCGGTAGGGTGCAGCTTCGCTGGAGTCGCTCGATGGAACGTAGGTCAATGTGTAATAGTTGTTCGCGTCGCCGGTGCTCTGGCCGATCAGATGGTCCAGATCGTTGCGTCCCCGAACGACGGTTCCACCGGTCGAATCAGCCAGTTCGTCGAAAGAGATGTTGATGGAGAAATCGCTAAAGGTGTTGGGGCCTCCACTCACGAGCAGTTCTGCCTCCGTGTCGTCGTCCGAAAGTCCCTTGATAACGCCCGGCCCTGTGGGATCGAGCGTCGAAAGCGAGATGCGGGATTCCATCATGCGCTGGGTAACGAGCCTTACCGCATCCAGTATCTTCTGCCCGTCGTTCGTGCCGGCCGATGTCAGGTCGTAGGCGTTATCGAACCCCGATCCCACCCAGATCACATTCTTGCGCCCCGGAATGCCGCGCAGACTGTTCGCCAGTTGTAGCAGAGCGCCCAGAGTCTTGGTAAAACCCGACGTCGCGCTCATCGTGCCTCCGGCAAGTTGGTTGCTCAGAGCGCGGAAGTCCACGTCCGTCACATGCTGCTTCAGTCCCTGGAGCAGTTCCTCCCGGCTTTGCGTGAAGTCATGCAGCACGGCAATGCGAGACGCTCCCGAGGCGATAAATAATGTCGGCACAGGAAGTGTCTCCGGCTGCGACTCCAGAAAACGTCGCATGGCCTGCTGCGCGCGCGCGGTATCAGCGAAGGCTGTGTTCAACTCATCGATGACCAGAACATTGACGGGAGCGTCTCCCGTCTTCTTCAGATCGGCTGTGCTATGGACGATGCGGGCTGGCCTGTCCGCTCGGTCGACGGGGGCCTCAAAGTTACGAATGGTCTGCGGAACCTTGTCTTCAAGAACCGTGAACTGAGAGCGGTCGAGATTGGGGACAAAGTTGCCTTTGGCATCGACAACGCGAACATCCAGAATCACGAGCCGACTGTATGTCTGAATGGTGTCAACAGGCTGCTGTGCACGCACTCCCAGGCTGAACAGGGCTATGGAGCCTGTGCCCAGAAGCATCCCTGCCGAGCTGAGATATTTCCATCGCTGCAATATGTTCTTCGAGGGCGGCAGACCTCTCTGCCGCCCTCGTCCTTAGTGGAACAGCTAAATTCTAGAACATCAATCTAGCGCCAAACTGGAATATGCGCATGGGCTCCGCGCTCTGAAGCTGGACGAAGGATGGCGTGGCTATGTTAGCTGTACTACTAATCGTGGCAAGGTCCGTGCGCGGGGTGTTCAGGTTTACGTTACCAATAACATTGAAGCTCTCGACCCGTAGCTGCAGACGCACGCCTTCCCGCAGCAGATCGAACTCTTTGAAGAGTGAAGCGTTGGTTCTGCTGGTGCCGGGCAGACGAATTAGATTGCGCATCTCGTTGCCATAGAACGCGCTCTTGAACGTGGCGGGATTCGCCACTCGCTGCAGCCGGATATCAGGAGT
>WQYS01000529.1 GCA_009781125.1 Acidobacteriaceae bacterium
GAATGGTCTCGGTCACACGCGGCCAGAAGGGCTGCGTCTTCATCCCCCAGGTGCGCTCGAAGACCTCGGGCCGCTCCAGCATGGCCATGTCGCAGCGAACGCCGTCGCACTGCGTGGCGATTCGCTGCAACTCGCCCAGCATGGCGTTCTGCAGGTCGGGATTGCTGTAGTTCAACTGCAGCGTGTCCGGCCAGCCGGAGAAGTACGGATCGCGCCCGTGGGCAAAGATGCGGGACCGGTCTCCGGTGCGGGCGTGGGTGAAGTTCTCCGGCTCGCCGGCCAGTTGATGCTCGCTTCCGGAGACGTAGAACTCCGGATGCTCGACGACCCAGGGGTGATCAATGGCCGTGTGGTTGGGCACGAAGTCCAGCATCAGACGGATGCCACGGCCCATCAGGCGCTCGCGGATGCGCCCGAGAGCCTCGTCACCGCCGAAGTCCGTGTTGACGTGGTACTCGCGCACGGCGAAGCAGGAGCTGCACACATCGGCGGGCGTATAGCCGGGCAGGGTGGCGCGGTAGTCCTTGATCCAGTCCGGGTGCGCCATGGCGATCTCTCTGCCGACGGCTCCGGTCTGCCAGACGCCGAGCAGCCAGACCAGATCGAAGCCGCACTCGGCCAGATGGTCCAGCTCTATGTCGGGAATGTCATCGAGCGTGGCGGCGCGGCCCACGACGGAGGCAAGCTCGGCCAGGCGTACGCGCGTATTGATCTGATACAGCGAGGGATAGAGCGGAAAACGGGGCTTCATCGTCTGTCCTCCCGGCGTCTTCTGAAGAAGGTGCGACAGTTGGCCCTGAAGCGTCGATCAGTATACACCTGCCGTAATTCGGCCGTCGGCGCTGGTTCAGGAGGCCACTGAGGCCAGCGGTTCAAGCGCCTGAATCAAAGCATGATTTCCCAGCCGGCCCTTGCCGTCGCGTTGCAGGCGCGCGTAGAGCTGGCTGACGATGCCGGTCGCCAGCAGAGGGACTCCAAGCTCGCGGGCGTATTCGAGCACCAGGTCGAGGTCCTTCTGTTGCAGATCGATCATGAACCCCGGCTGCCAGTAGTTGTCGAGTACCTGCGGAGCGCGTTTGGAGAGCATCCAGCTTCCGGCGGCTCCCGATTCGACCGCAGCCACGGCCTTGGCCAGATCGAGTCCGGCGGCGCGGCCAAACATCAGAGCCTCGCTGACGGCCAGCATGTTCACCACCACCAGAATCTGATTGAGCAGCTTGGTGACCTGTCCTTTTCCGGCAGACCCCATGTGCGTGATGCGCGTGCCGATGGCCTGAAGGATTGGCAGAGCGCGCCGGAAGTCCACCTCCGAGCCGCCCGCCATGATGGCAAGCGTTCCCTGCTCGGCGCCCTCGCTTCCTCCAGAGACCGGAGCATCAACAAAGCCGATGCCGCGCCCGTGAAGCTCGCGGGCGATCGCTTCGGTTGTCTTCGGGCTGATGGTGCTGCAGTCGATGACCAGGCTTCCCGGCTTGAGCGCGGAGGCTGCGCCGTCCATTCCAAACAGAACCTGCTCGACGTCCTCTGTCTTGGTAACGCAGAGCATCAGCACCGTCGAAGCAGCGCCCAGCTCCTGCAAAGTTGCGGCCTGCGTAATTCCAGCCAATGCTGCAAGCTGCTGCGCCTTGCTTGCTGTCCGGTTCCATACTTTGACGGCGTGGCCTTTTGCCGCAAGGTTGCGAGCCATGCCCGATCCCATGATTCCAAGTCCTGCAAACCCGATTGTTTCCATGATGAGAGATTAGCAGCTTGGCTGAAAAATTGATGACTGGAGGATGGTGTAAAAGGAGTGTTATAAAGAAATGCGTTACGTCTCAAATTTGCGAGGTGCTGCTATGCATATGCCCGGAGATTTTTTCCAACCAGCTCATTTGATGGTTTTATCAGTAGTTGCTGCCATTTATCTTCTGATCGTGCTGACCCCGTTCTGGATCATCTTCAGGAAGGCTGGATTCCCGCCTGCGATATCGCTGCTTATGATCATTCCGCTTGTGAACATCATTACGCTTTACGTGGTTGCATTTTCCGAGTGGAAGACGGTTCCACCGCAGGTCAATCGCATTTGAAATCTCTGAGGAGGTTTTGCTTCTAGGTAGGCCGAGCCTTTAGGCTCGGCTTCTCAGGTCACCACGGAACCGGGCCTTTAGGCCTTGGGGCATGTCTTCAGTTGTTGCAAAAATGCATACCCCAGGGGCTAAAGCCCCATTTGGTTGCACGCACCGAGAGCGCCAAGCCTAAAGGCTTGGCCTACCTAGAAGCAAAAGCACCAACTGCGATTACCTGTACTCAACCTCTAAATAAACGTGGGAATCAGAACCAAAACGTCTTGTTTTGCGTATCTGATTGGGTGCCCTACTCATGACGCGGCACTATCGCGTCATGGGTGGGGTTCGAAATGATCCCCACCCATGCGCGATGAAACTGCGCATGAGTGGGGCACCCGCAATCTGTGAAAAAATAAGTCAGCGGAGAGTTTTTATGTTCTGTAGTCATTGTGGCAAGCAGTTGGATTCATCCTC
>WQYS01000530.1 GCA_009781125.1 Acidobacteriaceae bacterium
CATCCCCACCAGGGTAGCAACAGCCGCGAAGCCGAACACGATCATGCGCGTGGTTCTGTGCAGTGGCCTGTGCGTCGAAGTGGAGCCTGGATTCGATGCGGCCCAATTGCGCCGTCTGATCGTGACGCTGGACGAGAGCCGCGCACCGCTATCGTGGATGGAGTAGTTCATGCTGGGACTGGGCGCGGCGACACGGGTCTATGTGGCTACCGGGAAAACAGATATGCGTTTGGGCTTCAACGGTCTGTATGGATTGGTGAAGGAGCGCATGGAACGGGATCCCGCCGATGGTCATCTGTATCTGTTTTGTAACTCGCGGCGCGACCGGATGAAGATATTATTTTTTGATGGAACGAGTTTATGGGTGTGCTCACGCCGGATGGAGGGCGGACGGTTACGCTGGCCGGAGGCGGAAGAGGGCAAGGTACAGTTGAGCCGTGAGGAGTTTGCGTTGTTGATGGGCGGGATCGATCTCGTCGAGACACGGCGGCGGAAGTGGTATCGCAGGTCTATAGATGAAGTAACCTCATAGTTATTGACGAGCGCGTGAACAGTGGAGATTTGTATAGTTATCCACACAGGATATCTGTTAAAACCAGAGAGTGAGCAAGACGACGCCATCAAGGACTTTGGGTTCAGTTGAAGCAGTCGTCATCGCGCAGCTACAGCAGAAGCTCGCAGAGCAAACGGAACAGCTTACACGAAAAGACAGAGCGCTGGCGCTGGCGGAGTTGAGGATCCGCGTTCTGGAGGAGCGTCTCCGTTTGGAGCAGATCGCGCGTTACGGCAAGCACAGCGAGAAGCTGAGTGACCTGCAGTTACAGTTACTGGATTTGGAGCCTGGGGTGTCGAGCGAAGAAGTGGAGAAGGAGAGCGAAAGCGATCCACTGACGCCGAATACCAACAAAGACAAGGGTAAGACGAAGCCACGGAATCAGAATCATCCTGGACGGAACCCGCTGCCAGCGCACCTGCGGCGGGAGGAACAGATCATGGCCTGCACGGCGGAACAGTGTGTCTGCGGGCAGTGCGGCAACGAAACCAAGGTGATTGGTTACGAAGAGACGGAGGTGTTGGACGTCAAGCCTGCCGAGTATTTCGTTACCGTTATCAAGCGCGAGAAGCGCGTCTGTGGTCAGTGCGAACAGCAGGGCGTGCAGACGGCGGCGGTTCCGGAGCGCATCGTGGCGAAGTCGGTGTTGAGTGATCGGATGATCATCGAGTTGACGGTGAATAAGTACACGATGTCCACGCCGTTATATCGTCAACTGGCGCAGATGGAGCGTGATGTAGGTGTTGAGTTATCGCTATCGACGGCCGATGACGGGGTGTTGCGAGTGGGTGAGTTACTGATACCTATAGCCAGTGTGATGCGGCGGGAGTTACTCGGCGGAAGTTACATTCAAGCCGACGAGACTCCTGTGGGCGTGCAGACGCACGACAAGCGGGGACGGAATCATCAGGCGTATTTATGGCAGTATGGATCGCCGGGCCAGGGCGTGGTCTTTGATTTTCAGATGGGACGCGATAGCGGAGGACCGAAGGAGTTCCTTGGCCAGTACAAGGGCTTGCTGCAGACGGATGGTTACAAGGCCTACGACAAGGTCGGTGGACCAGGGATCATTCGTGCTTGTTGTCTTGCGCATGCCAGACGCAAATTTGTGGATGCGATCAAGGTGAATGCGAAGGATATCGAGTCAGGGCGTGTGGTTTCGTTGATGGACCAGTTGTTTGCCATTGACCGCGAGGCTCGTGATCAGAACAAGACTCATGCCCAACGGCATGAGATGCGGCAGAAACGTGCTCCGGAGTTGTTGCGGCAGTTACGCGAACAGATGATTGCGATCCAGAAGACGGCACTGCCGAAGAGTTCCGCGTGCCGGGCAGCCAACTATGCGCTCTCGCTGTGGACGAAGCTGACGGTGTTTCTGGAACATCCCGAGTTGGAACTCAGCACCAACCAGGCGGAGAATTCGATGAGGTCAGTAGCGATTGGACGGAAGAATTGGCTGCACCTGGGCAGCAAGGAAGCGGGTCCGAAGATCGCTGCCATCTTCAGTGTGATCGAGAGCTGCCGTAGACTGAATATTCCGGTACGCCAGTATCTTGGCGATATCCTGCCAGGGCTGGCGAATCGCTCCATCCAAAGTCTCGACCTGCTCACACCAATGGCCTACTCAGCCCGCGCGGCAAAGTAATCTTTCACATCATCTCGACCCCAGTCAACCATGTACTTGCCCGGACGCATACACTGTTTTGCCTAGTCGCAGGTGCTGGAACGCTGTCCAGCATGATCCCGCCGGTGTATAGAAGGCTCGAGTACAGCGCTGCCTCCAATGGCTGGTTCGAGCAGCTGGTTCATGATGGGCCGGAATTAATCCATCCCGTAAGTGAATTCTGATTCGCCGAGTTTGCTGGCTCACGTTTTCTTATTGATCCGGCCCATAAGAAATGGAATGCGGTTTGTTCCCGAAGCTGGGTACACATGGTAGGCCGGGGCTTCAGCCCCGGCAATCC
>WQYS01000531.1 GCA_009781125.1 Acidobacteriaceae bacterium
AGGTGAGCCTGACTCAGGAATGGTACGGAGACGGGAAAGTCGCTCGACTGCGTAAGCACTTGATCGCCTACGCTGCCGGACTTGCCGGAGCCACTCGCTTTCGCTCCCGCGTCACCCAGGCAGACACCTACGAGGCGGTTGCTGAACTCCTTGACGAATACGAGAACTGGCTGGTGAACCATGTCGAGCAATGATCTCCAACTCATGCGTAGGGAGCGCCGACCCGGCGCTCCGCCTGTTCGGAGCAAAATAATATGCTGGCGTTAGCTGGAAAAGAGAATAATCGGCAAAATCCCGTGGGGCACGTCGACCCCGACGTGCCTCTGTTCGAACCCAGCAATGACTTATCCCTCTATATTCACGTCCCGTTCTGCGCTTCCCGCTGCGGCTACTGTGACTTCTACTCGAAGGTCACTACTCCTGATATCCACGTACGCTATATCGAAGCGCTTCTGCATCAACTGGAAAGCCTGAAACCGCAACTGGAAAACACTCGCATCCGCACCATCTATTTCGGCGGTGGTACCCCCTCGCTTCTGGGAGCGCGGCTGGCGCCGGTGCTGGATTATCTCTGCACCAACTTCGACCTTGAACCTGAGGCTGAGATCACGCTTGAGGCCAATCCTGACTCACTCTTTGCAGAGACCCTCGACGCGCTGATCCCCTTCAGCCTGAATCGTGTCTCGTTGGGCGTCCAAAGCTTCGATGATGAGCTGCTCAAGCGTCTCGGCCGCCGTCACGATGCCGCGCAGGTACACGCCGCTCTCGATCTGCTGCATGAGCGCGGCATCCCGTCCTCCGTCGACCTCATGTGCGCGCTCCCCGGCCTGGCCGATGCCGGGTGGGCGGCAACCCTTGAGGAGGCAGCTGCCGCTCCCGTGGCACACATCAGCGTCTATCCGCTCACGATCGAGCCCGGCACAGATTTCTTCCTGCAATGGCAACGTGGCGATCTCCTCGAAACTGAGGACGACATCGCCGCCGACCAGCTTGAGCAGGCGCAACGCGTGCTGGAAGCTCACGGCTTCACTCGCTACGAGATATCGAACTATGCGCGCCCGGGTCAGGAGGCACGACACAACACCGCCTACTGGACTGGAGCGCCGTATCTGGGTCTCGGCCCTTCAGCAGCTTCCATGCTGCCGACTTCAGACGGCGGCCGACATCGCTTCATCCTGCACGATACCTTGGAAGATTATCTGGCAGAACCCCTACGTGCGCTCGATAGCGACCAGCTTGCATTCTCCGAGTACTTGGACGTTGATACCCGCCGTCGCGAGGACCTGATGCTCACCATGCGCCTGACCTCCGGTGCGAGTAAGGCAGCGGTCGAGGAAGCAGGGGAGAGCGAGGTCTTCGCCACGCTCATGCGCGACGGCCTGGCCACCTACGACGAGACTACCCAGCATTACCACCCCACCCAGCGCGGCTGGCTTCTCGCCAACGAGGTCTTCCGCCGCATTCTATGATGCAGCGTCAAGATCATCTGTATCGATTGTGACGTACCTCTTATCGTGTATACAATAAGCACACGATAAGGAGCACACTATGGTATTCATGACAACAAGAGAATTACGTACCAATACGAAAGAACTCTGGGAGACACTGGACACTCGGCAGGAGATCGTTCTGACCAATAACGGTAAACCACGGGCCGTTGTGATCTCCACTGATCCCGATGAACTGGAGGAAACTCTTCTCATGATCCGGAGCGCGCGCGCAAAGGCGGCGCTGCGTGCCATCCGCGAACAGTCGGCGGCCAATGGTACCAGCAACATGAGCCTCGATGAGATCAACGCGATCATCGCGGAAACACGCGCTGAGATGCGCGCCCAGAAGAGCGTCTGATATGGGGGTTTCGCGCCTGATCGTTCTGGACACCAATGTCTTTGTCTCCGGTCTTATGAAGATGCATGACTTACCGCCCGTCCAACTTGTTGATCTGGTAGCAGATGGCTTGTTGCGTGTGTCCTACGACGTGCGCATGCTTGATGAGTATCGCGAGGTACTGTCCAGACCACAGTTCAATATCGATCTCCAGAAGCGAGCGTCTCTTTTCCAGATGATCACAACGTATGGTTTTGACGTCGATCCTCCTCATGCTGATCTTGATTTCCCTGATGAATCCGATCGGCCGTTCTATGAAGTGGCAGAACTTTGCTTCTGTCCGCTGGTGACCGGGAACAAGAGGCACTTTCCAGACAGGGAGTGGATACTCAGCCCCGCCGAGTATATTCATGCACTGAGATGCTTGGATAAAAATAGTTTTGAATAAGATCGGACCCAAAGCATATACGATATATGCAATCAGAGCAGCTACGATCCCGCTTCCCCAGAAACGAGCAATACTAAGGTATTTGATGGGGTCTAACGTGCTTCTGTGTATGGTATGATAATGAGCATAAAGGTAGCCTGATGTTTTTGGTGCAGACGGTTACCCCAAACATAAGGGTTTGTGAGAACCGTCGCTACGAGCGGCGGTTCTCGCGTATCAGGGTAAT